>NZ_JASATF010000034.1:0-67370 GCF_038440175.1 Cupriavidus sp. OTU4054 | reverse complement strand
GGGATCGCAGACCGGGGGTTCCCAGAACGGCTGATCCCAGAACGGCGGGTCCCAGAACGGCGGGTTCCAGAACGGTGGATCCCAGAACGGCGGGTCCCAGAACGGCGGGTCCCAGAACGGTGGATCCCAGAACGGCGGGTCCCAGAACGATCGATCCACGAACGGTACGCCGCGCCCGGCCGCTGCATCGCAGCCGCAGGCCCCCGCCGCGCCCGCCGTCCGCGCGGCCCCGGTCGCCCCGGCGGCCGATGCCGACGGCACGCCGCCCGTATTCACCGGCACCGCCGCCGACTGGCCCGCGCTGGCCGCCAGCCTGCCGTTGCGCGGCCTCGCCCAGCAGCTGGCCTATCAGAGCGAACTCGCGCGCGTGGTGGGCCGCAACGTCTTCCTGCGCGTGCCCGTGGCCGCCATCGCCGAAAATGGCGTGGCGGACCGCATGCAGCAGGTATTGAGCGAACATTTCGGCGTTGACGTGCGCGTGCAATGCGAGATCGGCGCCGTATTCGAGACGGCCGCCGCCGCCGATGCGCAGGCACGCGCCGAGCGCCAGCGCGAGGCCGAAGCCAATATCGAAGGCGACCCGTTCGTCCAGGGCCTGCTGCGCGAGTTCGGCGGGCAGATCGTGCCGGGCTCGATCCAGCCGCGCGCCGCCTGACCTCCACACAACAGGGCGGCCGCAAGGGACAGGGACCAACGCACCGGGACGGCCGCCCCCATCGACACTGACACGACTACAGGAGCAACACCATGATGAAAGGTCAACTGGCCGGGCTGATGAAGCAAGCCCAGCAGATGCAGGAAAACATGAAGAAGATGCAGGATCAGCTCGCGCTGATCGAGGTCGAGGGCCAGTCCGGCGCCGGTCTCGTGAAGGTGCTGATGACCTGCAAGAACGACGTCAAGCGCGTCACGATCGATCCGAGCCTGCTGGCCGACGACAAGGACCTGCTCGAGGATCTGGTCGCCGCTGCGTTCAACGATGCCGTGCGCAAGGCCGAAGCCACCACGCAGGAAAAGATGGGTTCGATGACGGCAGGCATGCCGGGGCTGCCCCCGGGCTTCAAGCTCCCGTTCTGAGCATGAGGGCTGCGCCCCCGACCTCGCTGCAGGCACTGATCGAGGCGCTCAAGGTATTGCCCGGCGTGGGGCCGAAATCGGCCCAGCGCATGGCATACCACCTGCTCCAGCACGACCGCGACGGCGCGCGCAAGCTCGGCGACGCGTTGCGCGGCGCCGCCGATGGCATTCGCCATTGCCAGCGCTGCAATACGTTCACGGAGCAGGACCTGTGCGAGACCTGCCGCGACGAGGACCGCGACGCCTCGCTGCTGTGCGTCGTGGAGACGCCTGCCGACCAGATCATGATCGAGCAGACGCTGACCTTCCGCGGCCAGTACTTCGTGCTGATGGGGCGCCTCTCGCCGCTCGACGGCGTGGGCCCGCGCGAGATCCATCTGGACCGTCTGCTCGCGCGCGCCACCGAGCCCGAGCTCGGCGGCCCGGTCTCCGAGGTGATCGTCGCCACGAACTTCACGACCGAGGGCGAGGCCACCGCGCACTACATCGGCGAGATGCTCAAGTCCCGCGGCCTCAAGGTGTCGCGCCTTGCGCGCGGCGTACCGGTCGGTGGCGAACTCGAATACGTCGATGCCGGCACCATCGCGCGCGCCGTGATGGATCGCCGCAGCCTGTAGGCACGGACTGCCAGCCTCCCTCACTCCGCCGATCGCTCCCCGCGCCATGAATCTCGCCCGCTTCGACCTCGTCACACTCGGCCTGTTCGTGGCCGTCGTGCGCCATGGCAGCATTTCCGCGGGCGCGCGCCAGTCGCATCTGGCCGTGGCCGCGGCCAGCAAGCGGATCTCGGACCTCGAGACCGCGGTGGGCGCGCCGCTGTTCTTCCGCCATGCCGCGGGCGTGCAGCTCACCGAAGCGGGGCAGGCGTGCTACCACCACGCGCTGACCATCCTCCAGGACGTGGAGCGCATGGCCGGCGTGATGTCCGACTATGCGTCGGGCGTACGCGGCCAGGTGCGCGTGTGCGCCAATACGTCGGCCATCACGCAGTTTCTTCCGGACGATCTGGCCGAGTTCATGCGCCAGCATCCGACCATCCGTATCGAGCTCGAGGAGCAGAACAGCGCCGATATCGTCGCCGCGCTCGTCGAGAACCGCGCCGACGTCGGCATCTTCGCGGACCGCACGCCTTGCGCGGGGCTCGTGACGGTGGAATACCGGCAGGACGAGCTCGTCATCATCACGCCGCACGGCCATCCGCTCGCGCAGCGCGGGCCGGTGCGTTACGCCGACACGCTCGACTACGACTTCGTGAGCCTGCCGCAGGTGACGTCGCTCGCGGCGCGGCTGCTCGAGGAAAGCAGCCGGCTGGAGCGGCCGTTCCGGCTGCGTATCCAGGTGCGCAGCTTCGACGCGATGTGCCGCATGGTCATGGCCGGCCTGGGCGTGGGCGTGCTCCCGCGCATCGCGGCGGAGCCGCACGTGAAGTCGATGGGCCTGTCGCTGGTCTCGCTGCAGGACCCGTGGGCGCGGCGTTCGCTGTTGATCGGCATGCGCGATCCGGCCGCGCTGACCGTGTCGGCCCGGCTGCTGATCACCCATCTCTGCGGCGACCGCGCGCCGTTCTGACGGCGCCTCCCGCGCCGCCTCCGCGTTTTCCCTAACCTTCGCGTTCCGAGAAAGCCCGCTTTCCGGATTGCCGATTCCGTCGCCCGCCCCGGCTGGGGCACACTCGCCTCCGACATAACAGGAGACAACCGACATGGCGCGACAGATTCTCGAAGGCATTCGGGTCCTCGAACTGGGACAACTGATTGCCGGCCCGTTCGCGGCCAAGACCCTCGCCGATTTCGGCGCGCAGATCGTCAAGGTGGAGCCCCCGGGCCAGGGTGACCCGCTGCGCAAATGGCGCATGCTCCACGAAGACACCTCGGTGTGGTGGGAAGCACAATCGCGCAACAAGCAATCGATCTGTATCGACCTGCGCCAGCCCGAAGGCCAGGCGCTCGTGCGCAAGCTCGCCGCCGAGGCGGACATCCTGATCGAGAATTTCCGCCCGGGCACGATGGAGAAGTGGGGCCTCGGCTGGGACGTGCTGCATGCCGACAATCCCAAACTCATCATGGTGCGGGTGTCGGGCTACGGCCAGACCGGCCCGCGCAAGGACGAGCCCGGCTTCGCGGCCGTGGCCGAGGCCATGGGCGGCCTGCGTTATCTGACGGGTGAGCCGGGCCGTGCGCCGGTGCGCGCGGGCCTGTCGCTCGGCGACACGATCGCGGGCCTGCATGGCGCGCTGGGCGTGCTGCTCGCCCTGTACGAGCGCGATGCGCGTGGCGGAGAAGGGCAGGTCATCGACGTGGCCCTCTATGAATCGCTGTTCAATCTCAGCGAAAGCCTGTTGCCCGAGTATTCGGCGTTCGGCGCCGTGCGGCAGCCCGCGGGGGGCGCGTTGCCCGGCATCGCGCCGTCCAACGCCTATCCCTGCGGCTGCGGCGAGTATGTGCTCATCGCCGCCAACGGCGATGCGATCTTCCGCCGCCTGATGCAGGCGATGGGCCGTCCGGACCTCGGCGAAGATCCGTCGCTCGCGCAGAACGACGGCCGCGTGAAGCGCGTGGAAGAAATCGACGCGGCCATCGCCGCCTGGACGCGCACGCAGACCGTGGCCTCCGCGCTGGAGGTCCTGCGCGAGGCGCAGGTGCCGTCGGGCCGCATCTATACCGTCAAGGACATTGCCGAAGATCCGCACTACCGCGCCCGCGGCGTCATCGAATCGGTGACGTCCGCCAGGGGACTCACGGTGGAAGTGCCGGGCGTCATGCCGAAGCTGTCGGGCAATCCCGGCGCGATCCACGACCGCGCGCCGACGCTCGGCGAACATACCGACACCGTGCTGTCGCAGGCCGGCTTCGATGCCGATGCGATCGCCGATCTGCGTGCACGAGGAGTGATTGCATGAGCGCCGGCAACGCGTACCCATTGGCGGGCCCGGCCCGCGTCGAGATCAACGACGTGGCGCCGCGCGACGGCCTGCAGATCGAGCCCGTGGTGGTGCCCACCCATGGCAAGGTCGCCTTCGTGAATGCGCTGTCGCACTGCGGGTTTGCGCGCATCGAGGCCACGTCGTTCACCTCGGCCAAGGCGATTCCCGCGCTGGCCGATGCGGAAGCGGTCATGCATCAGATCGAGCGCGTGCCCGGCGTGCGCTACACGGTGCTGGTGCCGAACCTGCGCGGCCTGGAGCGCGCGCTGTCGTGCCACCCCGATGAAGTCAACCTCGTGATGTCGACGAGCGAGACGCACAACCGCGCGAACCTGCGCATGACGCGCGAGCAGTCGCGCGCCCAGCTGCTGGCGATGATCGCCGAAGCAGGCCGCGCCGGCGTGCCCGTCAACGTGTCGCTGTCCACCGTGTTCGGCTGTCCGTTCGAGGGCGAGGTCGGCGTGGACGACGTCATGGGCTTTGCGCAGGCGTTCGCGGAGGCGGGCGCGGCCGGCATCACGCTGTGCGACACCACGGGCATGGCGTTTCCGACGCAGGTGGCCGCGCTCTGCGAGGACTTCCAGAAGCGCCTGCCCGATACGGCGCTGACCATTCATCTGCACAACACGCGCGGCATGGGCCTGGCCAATGCGATGGCGGCCTGGCAGACCGGCGTGACGCGCTTCGACGCGGCGGCCGGCGGCCTCGGCGGTTGCCCCTACGCACCCGGCGCCAGCGGCAACGTCAGTACCGAAGAGCTCGTGCATATGTTCGCCGCGATGGGCGTGGACACGGGCGTGGACCTCGACGCGCTGCTCGACGTGGTGGCGAGCCTGCCGGCACTGGTCGAGCGCGAGATCTCGAGCCAGCTCCTGCGCGCGGGACCGCGCCTGCGCACGCATCAGCCACCGGCCTGGATGGCCGCGCATTTTCAGGGTCAGTAGATTTTCCCCATCCTCACAAACCTCGAACAAGACATACGGAGACAACTCATGCAACGCAACCTCTCTCTCGTGGCGGCCTCGCTGCTGCTCGCGGCGGGCGCCGCCCACGCGCAGGACGGCACGTACCCGAGCCGTCCGATCACGCTGGTCGTGTCGGCCGCGGCCGGTGGCACCACCGATATCGCCGCGCGCATGATTTCCGAGCCGCTGTCGAAGGCGCTCGGCCAGCCCGTGGTCGTGGACAACCGTCCCGGCGGCAACGGTGGCATCGCCGCCTCGGTGGTGCAGCGCTCGAAGGCAGACGGCTATACGCTGCTGCTGCAGTACTCGGGCTTTCACGTGATCACGCCGCTGCTGACCAAGGCCTCGTGGGATCCGGTCAAGGACTTCATGCCCGTGGCCAACGTGCTGTCCGCCCCGCAGGTGCTCGTCGTGCGCCCGTCGCTGCCGGTCAAGTCGCTGAAGGAACTGGTGGCCTATGCCAAGGCCAATCCGAACAAGCTCAACTACGCGTCGTCGGGTAACGGTTCGCTGCAGCACGTGTCCACCGAACTGCTGAACCAGATGGCCGGCATCCAGATCACGCACGTGCCGTACAAGGGCACGGGCCCGGCGATGACGGACCTGCTCGGCGGTTCGGTCGATCTGACGATCACCACGCCGCCGCCGCTGATGGGCCATATCGCCGCGGGCAAGCTGCGTCCGCTCGTGGTCACGAGCAAGGAGCGCTTGCCGAGCCTGAAGGACGTGCCGTCGGCACCGGACGCGGGCTATCCCGACCTCGACGTGTCGTCGTGGTTCGCGATGTACGCGCCGGCCGGCACGCCCAAGCCCGTCATCGACAAGCTGACCGGCGAGATCGACAAGATCATGAAGACCGAGGCATTCCGCAAGAAGGCCGAGGAACTGGGCGCCGAGGCCAAGTACATGAACCCGCAGCAGCTGGATCAGTACCAGCGCGCGGAGCTTGCGCGCTGGGGCAAGGTCATCAAGTCGGCCGATATCCACGCGGAATGATATTTGCGTAAGCAAACGCTTAAGTAGTGATCCCGATGCGGAGAGGGCGCCACTCGCGTAGCATGCGAGGGCGCCCCTTTGCATTGTGGCGACGGCTCGAAGCACGACAGTTGGAGACAATGCCATGTACAACAAGAAATTCTGGAAGCAGCTGCTGATCGCCCTCACGCTGTTCCTCGCCGGCTGGTTCACGTTCGGCTACGCGCTGGCCCAGGGCAAGCCCGAAAAGCCCAAGGTCACCGTGGCGGTGGGCGGCAAGAACCTGTTCTATTACCTGCCGCTGACGATCGCCGAGCGGCTGGGCTACTTCAAGGAAGAGGGCCTGGACGTCGAGATCGTCGATTTCGCCGGCGGTGCCAAGGCGCTGCAGGCCGTGGTCGGCGGCAGCGCGGACGTGGTGTCCGGCGCGTACGAGCATACGATCAACCTGCAGGCCAAGGGGCAGCAGTATCAGGAGTTCGTGCTCCAGGGCCGCGCGCCGCAGATCGTGCTCGTGGTCTCCAGCAAGACCATGCCGAACTACAAGTCGATCGCCGACCTCAAGGGCAAGAAGATCGGCGTGACCGCGCCGGGTTCGTCCACGAACATGATGGCCAACTTCGTGCTGGCCAAATCCGGGCTCAAGCCGTCGGACGTGTCGTTCATCGGCGTGGGCGCGAGCGCCGGCGCCGTGGCCGCGATGCGTTCGGGCCAGATCGACGCGATGGCGAACCTCGACCCCGTGATCTCGATGCTGACGCAGAAGAACGAGGTGAAGATCGCCTCCGACACGCGCACGCTGAAGGAAACCGAGGCCGTGTTCGGCGGCAATATGCCGTCGGGCTGCCTCTACGCGTCCACCGCATTCATCCAGCAGAACCCGAACACCGTGCAGGCCATGACCAACGCGATGGTGCGCGCGCTCAAGTGGCTGCAGAAGGCGGGTCCGTCCGATATCGTCAAGACGGTGCCCGAGAGCTATCTGCTCGGCGACCGCGCGCTCTATCTGGCCGCTTGGGAGAAGGTGCGCGAAGCGATCTCGCCGGACGGCGTGATGCCGGCCGATGGCCCGCGTACCGCGCTGAACACACTGCAGCAGTTCGACCCCGAGATCAAGGGCAAGCCGATCAAGCTGGAGAACACGTTCACGAACGCGTTCGTGCAGAAGGCCAACGCCAAGTACAAGTAAGCCACAAGTCAGCCGCATCCGCGTCGCCCCATGACCACGCCAGCCCTGTCCCTCGAGAACGTGACCTGCACGTTCGTATCGCGCGAAGACCGCAGCCAGCGCTACACCGCGGTGCGCGATACCACGCTGACCATCCAGCCCGGCGAGTTCGTCTCGGTCGTCGGCCCCACGGGCTGCGGCAAGTCCACGCTGCTCAACGTCGGCGCGGGCCTGCTCGAACCCTCGAGCGGCACCGTGCGCGTATTCGGCGAGCCGTTACATGGGATCAATGCCCGGGCCGGTTACATGTTCCAGGCCGAGGCGCTGATGCCGTGGCGCAACGCGCTCGACAACGTCATCGCCGGACTCGAGTTTCGCGGCGTGCCGCGCGCGGACGCCGCGGCGCAGGGCGAGGAGTGGCTGCGCCGCGTGGGCCTGGGCGGGTTTGGCGACCGCTATCCGCACCAGCTCTCGGGCGGCATGCGCAAGCGCGTGAGCCTCGCGCAGACGCTGGTCCTGGACCCCGACATCATCCTGATGGACGAACCGTTCTCGGCGCTCGATATCCAGACGCGCCAGCTCATGGAGAACGAGGTGCTCGACCTGTGGGCCGCGAAACGCAAGGCGGTGCTGTTCATCACGCACGACCTCGACGAAGCCATCGCGATGAGCGACCGCGTGGTGGTGCTGTCGGCGGGGCCGGGCACGCATCCGATCGGCGAATTCGAGATCGATCTGCCCCGTCCGCGCGACGTGGCCGAGGTGCGCAACCATCCGCGCTTCGTGGAATTGCATGCGGCCATCTGGGACGTGCTGCGCGAAGAAGTCCTGAAAGGCTATGCTCAACAACGCAAGGTAGCCTGATCATGGCGATGCGACCCAACTCTCCCGCCATGCTGCGGGTCTGGCAACTGCTGGTCCTCGTGGTGATCCTGCTGGCATGGCACCTCGCCACGCGCTCGCAGCAGGTGGCCTTCTTCTTCGGCGAACCGCTGATGGTGGCCCAGCGCATCTGGAGCTGGTTCATCACCGAGGGCGATATCTACAAGCACCTCGGCGTGACGCTGATCGAGACCGTGCTGGCATTCGGCATCGGCACCGTGGCCGGCCTCGGCGTGGGGCTGTGGCTCGCGCTGAGCCCGATGACGGCCGCGGTCCTCGACCCCTACGTCAAGGCGATGAACTCGATGCCGCGCGTGATCCTGGCCCCGATCTTCGCGGTCTGGTTCGGCCTCGGCATCTGGTCGAAGGTGGCGCTGGCCGTCACGCTCGTCTTCTTCATCGTGTTCTTCAACGTCTATCAGGGCGTCAAGGAAGTGAGCCCCGTGGTGCTGGCCAACGCGCGGATGCTCGGCGCGAACCGCCAGCAGCTGCTGCGCCACGTGTATCTGCCGAGCGCGACGAGCTGGGTGTTCTCGTCGCTGCATACGTCGGTGGGGCTCGCGTTTGTCGGCGCCGTGGTGGGGGAATATCTGGGCTCCGCGAGCGGGGTCGGTTATCTGATCCTGCAGGCGGAGGGGACGTTCGACATCAACACGGTGTTCGCGGGCATCGTGGTGCTGACCGCATTCGCGCTGATTCTGGACTGGATCGTCAGTCTCTTCGAAAAGCGGCTGATGAAGTGGCAGCCGCAGAGCGGAGAGACCGAGAAGCTCTGATCCGCGGGGTTTGTTACGGCACGATGACGATCTTGCCCGTCACCTTGCGCGCTTCCATGTCCTTGAGCGCCTGCGGCGCCTGCTCGAGCGGGTAGCGCGCCGAGATATGCGGGCGGATCTTGCCTTCCTTCATCCAGCCCAGCATCTGCGCCATATTGGCCTGGTTGTGCTTGGGCTCGCGGCGCGCGAAATCGCCCCAGAACACGCCCACCAGCGACGCACCCTTGAGCAGCGCGAGATTCAGCGGCATCTTCGGGATTTCGCCATTGGCGAAGCCCACCACGAGATAGCGGCCGCGCCAGGCGATGGAGCGGAACGCGGGCTCGGCATAGACGCCGCCCACCGGATCGTAGATGACGTCCGGGCCCTTGCCATCGGTCAGCGCCTTGATGCGCTCGCGCAGGTCTTCGGTCGTGTAGTTGATGACCGCATCGGCGCCGTGCTCCTTGCAGACCGCGAGTTTCTCGTCGGTGGACGCCGCGGCGATCACGCGCGCGCCGATCGCCTTGCCGATCTCGATCGCGGCCAGTCCCACGCCGCCCGCGGCACCCAGCACGAGCATCGTCTCGCCGGCCTTGAGTTCGCCGCGATCGACCACCGCGTGGTGCGAGGTGCCGTACGTCAGCGTGAACGCGGCGGCGGTCTCGAAGTCGATGCCCGGGGGCATCGGCACCACAGACGCCGCCTTCGCGCGCGCCTGCGAGGCGAACGCGCCATTGCCGAGGTAGGCGATCACCGCATCGCCAGGTTTCACGTGCGTGACACCGGCACCGACCGCATTGACCACGCCCGCGAGCTCGGAGCCCGGAGAGAAGGGCAGTTCGGGCTTGGCCTGGTATTTGTTCTGGATGATCAGCACGTCGGGGAAGTTCACGCCGGCCGCTTTCACGTCGATGATCACCTCGCCATCGCCGGGCACGAAGTCCGGCAGCGTTTCGAGGACGAGCGAATCGGGCGGGCCCCAGGCCTTGCACAGTACGGCTTTCATGATGTCTCCGGAGTGGTGGTGAGTGTGTTGCCGGTGCAGCGTGCGGGCAAGTGTAACGCAAAAAAGCACGATCGTTCTGTTTGCCGCCGTGCCGTATTTTTGGGCCTGTTCGACGCATGCCGCACCGCGTCGCTCGGGTACAATCGCGGCCATGCATATCCTTCTCGCCAACGACGACGGTTACCTCGCGCCCGGCCTGGCGGCGCTGCACGCCGCATTGACGCCGCTCGCACGCGTTACGGTCATCGCACCGGAACAGAACCACAGCGGCGCCTCGAATTCGCTGACGCTGCAGCGTCCGCTCTCGGTATTCGAGGCGCGCGAGGGGGTGCAGAAGGGCTTCACGTTCATCAATGGCACACCGACCGACTGCGTGCACGTCGCGCTCACCGGCCTGCTCGAGGACCGGCCGGACCTCGTGGTCTCGGGGATCAACCAGGGCCAGAACATGGGCGAGGACGTGCTGTACTCGGGCACGGTCGCCGCGGCCATCGAAGGGTATCTGTTCGGCATTCCGTCGATCGCGTTCTCGCAGGTCGACAAGGGCTGGGAGCACCTCGACGCGGCCGCGCGCATCGCGCGCGAGGTGGTCGAGCACGTCATCTCGTCGCCGCCTTCGTTTTCATCCTCGTCGCCGTTCCTGCTGAACGTGAATATTCCGAATCTGCCTTACGAACATCTGCGCGGACTGCGCGCGACGCGTCTTGGCAAGCGGCACCCGTCGCAGCCCGTGATCACGCAGGTCAATCCGCGCGGCGACACGAACTACTGGATCGGGCCTTCGGGCGACGCGCTCGATGCGAGCGAAGGCACGGACTTCCACGCGGCCGCGGAGGGCTTCGTCTCCATCACGCCGCTGCAGCTCGATCTCACGCATCGCGCCCAGCTCGCACAGCTGGGGCAATGGCTGGAGCGCAATTGAGCCGCCGGCCGGCCCGCGCAGCGGCACGCTGCGTATCGATGATGCGGAGCGCGTTCGCATGACGGCACCGCCGCGATCCCGCTTTCCGCTCACGCTCGACGCGGTGGTCGAGCGCAAGCCCGCGCCCGAACGCACCGCGGGCATGCCCGCGATCGATGCCGCGCGCAAATCGGCGGTGCCCGTCGTGCCCGCCGCGCAGACTCCCCCGAATGCGCTCAAGCCGCTCAGTTCCGCACTGAGTTCGGCCGTGCAGCGCGGACGCAAGCCGGCATTGTCGGCCACCACGCCGCAACCGGTGACGCCGGGCAGCGCCGTCGAGGCCCGCACCTCGGCCGCGACGGCCGGCGGCGGCGGCATGGCCTCCGATCGCGCGCGCGGCGCGCTGACCGCGCGGCTGCGCGCATCGGGCATTCGCGACGAACGCGTGCTGCGCGCGATCGGTACCGTCCCGCGCCATCTGTTCATGGAGCCGGGCCTCGCGTCGCAGGCCTATGAAGATGCGGCGCTGCCGATCGGGCATCAGCAGACCATTTCCAAGCCGTCCGTGGTGGCCCGCATGATCGAGCTGCTGCGCGACGGCCTTCCGCCGGAACAGCCGCTCGCGCGCGTGCTCGAGATCGGTACCGGCTGCGGCTATCAGGCGGCCGTGCTGAGCCTCGCCGCCGAAGAAGTTTTCTCGATCGAACGAATTCGCCCGCTCCACGAGCAGGCCAAGGCGAACCTGCGGCCGTTGCGCCTGCCTAACGTGCGGCTGCATTACGGCGACGGCATGCTGGGGCTGCCTCAGGCGGCGCCGTTTTCGTCGATCATTCTCGCGGCCGCGGGCATGGAGGTGCCCGAAGCCCTGCTGGAGCAGCTCGCGATCGGCGGCAGGCTCATCGCGCCCGTGGCGGTGCCCGCGGGGGCGGGCGGCCAGGGCGGCGCGCAGCAGTTGCTGCTTATCGAGCGCCTCAACCGGCATCGCTTTCATCGGACCGCGCTTGAAGCTGTTTTCTTTGTGCCCTTAAAATCGGGCACCATCTGAGTCGAACTATGCACAACAACGTGAAATCGGATCATTTCGCTCGCGCAGGACAGGTTCTCGTCGTCACCGCCATGGCCGCGCTGCTCGGCGCATGCGCCAATTCGCCCATGCCGGCCCCCGCGCCTGTGGTCGACCGCACATCCACCGCCGGCACGCCTGGCGCTTCAACGACCGAACCGGCGCCGCCGGGGTACTATCGCGTCAAGCGTGGCGATACGCTGTATCGCATCGCGCTGGAGAACGGTCAGTCGTATCGCGATGTCGCGGGCTGGAACAATCTCGGCAACGTTAACCAGATCGAGGTCGGCCAGCTGTTGCGCGTGGTGCCGCCGAGCGCGGATCCGAACGCGGCGGCGGGCGTGGCGACGGTGCCGATCAATGCCGGCAACGTGCAGGCGCAGCCGATCGACGCATCGCGTCCGGTGGGCACGCCGATGTCGGCCGCATCGGCCGCCAGCGCGCCCGCGACGACTGCCGCGGCACCGGTGGCGACGCCGCCCGCGGCGGCGGCTTCCGCGCCTTCGGCAGCCTCGGCCGCAGTGGCCGAAGGGTCGATGCGGATGGCATGGCCGGCGACCGGTCAGCTGATCGGGAAGTTCGATGAAAAGGGCAACAAGGGCATCGATATTGCTGGCAAGAAGGGGGATCCCGTACTCGCCGCGGAGGAAGGTAAGGTGATTCACGTAGGCCCCTTGCGCGGCTACGGGAATCTTGTCATCATCAAACACAATGAAACGTATCTCACCGCATACGGGCATAACGACAAGGTGCTGGTGGCAGAGCAATCAACGGTTCGGAAGGGCCAGAAGATTGCCGAAATGGGTAACAGTGATACTGACAGGGTCAAGCTGCACTTCGAGGTTCGAAAGAACGGAAAACCGGTCGATCCAATGCGGTATCTGCCGCCACAGTGAGGTTTCATGCCACGCCAGAAAACTGTTTCATCCGGAGTTGTCAGCAGGACCCGTCGTCCCAAGCAGCCGGAAGGAAAGGCTGGCGTGGTGGCGCAGGCTGACGACGCAGTCGACGACGGCGTAGTGGCCGCGGTCGACCCCGAGATGTTCGACGGCGACCCCGCCGCCGAGATGGTGCCTGCGACCGACGAGCCGATTACCGCGGTATCGCGTGCGGGTTTGCGCGAAGAGCCCGTCGCCGAAGATGACGACGACGAGGACGAAGAAGACGAGGAAGAAGAGGGCGGAGCCGAACCCGCCGCCGAACCCGACGACTTCAAGACGGTCCTGCATACCGAACTCGCCGCCGATACGGTCCAGCACTATCTCAATCGCATCAGTATCAAGCCGCTGCTGTCCGCGCCGGAGGAGCTGCATTTCTCGACGCTCGCGAAGGAAGGCGATTTCTCCGCGCGGCAGGTGATGATCGAGCGTAACCTGCGCCTCGTGGTCAGCATCGCGAAGGGCTATCTCAATCGGGGCGTGCCGCTGCTCGACCTGATCGAGGAAGGCAACCTCGGCCTCATGCATGCGATCGAGAAATTCGACCCGTCGCGCGGGTTCCGTTTTTCCACGTACGCCACATGGTGGATCCGCCAGAGCATCGAGCGCGCCATCATGAACCAGGCGCGCACGGTTCGCCTGCCGGTGCACGTGATTCGCGAACTGAACCAGGTCCTGCGCGCCAAGCGCCACCTCGAAAAGGGTGGCACGGATGGCCGCGACGCCAGCCTCGAGGACATCGCACATCTCCTCGGAAAGACGCCTGACGAGGTGCAGGACGTTCTGGCACTCAATGAACACACCACCTCGCTCGATACGCCGTTCGATCTCGACCCGGGCTCGAGCCTGCTGGACTTCCTTTCCGACGAGCACAATGCCGCGCCGGATCAGGAGGTCGCTCACCGCGAGCTGGAAAACCTGATGAAGCTCTGGCTCGCACGCCTGTCGGAGAAGCATCGCTATGTGGTGGAACGCCGCTTCGGCCTCAACCACATCGAGCCGGCCACGCTCGAGGAGCTGGCCGAGGAAATGGGCCTGACGCGCGAGCGCGTGCGCCAGATCCAGCAGGAAGCGCTGGTCAAGCTCAAGCGGCATTTCGCTTCGCAAGGTGTAAGGAAGGACGCTGTTTTATGACACCTGTGCTGGTATTCGACATCGAGACGATTCCCGATGTCGCCGGCCTGCGCCGTTTGCATGACCATCCCGCATCGATGAGCGACGCCGAAGTCGCCGAGCATGCGTTTGCCGCCCGCCGGGAGAAGACCGGCTCCGATTTCCTGCCGCACCATCTGCAGCGCGTGGCCGCGATTTCATGCGTGCTGCGCCGGACGCAGCGCGACGGTTCGGCCAGCTTCCATGTGGGCTCGCTCGGCACCGTCGAGGACACCGAGGCCACGCTGATCCAGAAGTTCTACGAACTGATTGCGCGCTACAGCCCGCAGCTCGTGTCGTGGAACGGCGGCGGTTTCGATCTGCCCGTGCTGCACTATCGCGGACTCGTCAACGGCGTGTCCGCGCCGCGCTACTGGGAGATGGGCGAAGGCCGCGACGACGACAGCCGCGACTTCAAGTGGAACAACTACATCAGCCGCTATCACATGCGGCATCTGGACCTGATGGACCTGCTGGCGATGTACCAGCCGCGCGCGAGCGCGCCGCTCGACGACCTCGCCAAGCTGTGCGGATTCCCGGGCAAGCTCGGCATGGACGGCAGCAAGGTATGGGAGGCCTATCAGGGCGGCCAGCTCGACGCGATTCGCGCGTATTGCGAGACCGACGTCGTCAACACGTACCTCGTGTACTGCCGCTTCCAGCTGATGCGCGGCGGCCTGTCCGCGCGCGAATTCGATCATGAGGTCGCGTTCGTGCAGGAATCGCTGGCCGAACTGCCGGGCGAGCAGTGGATGGAATACCTGCGCGCGTTCCAGCTGCGCCCCGTCAGCGAAGAGGCCGAGGACGACGAGTCGTTCTAGGGGCGTCCGCCTAGATATCGAGGCTCAGGTGAATGGGCTGATGGTCCGAGTGCGGCGTCTCGCCATTCACCTCGCAGCGCTTTACGCGATCCCGCAAATCCTCAGTCACGAACACGAAGTCGCACGCGAAGGGCGGCTCGTTCCATTGCTCGCGGTCGTATAGCGCGCACGTGGGCGCATGCGGCTGGCCGGGGTGCGTATGCACCCACGCATCGCGCCAGTTCGGCGTGCCGTCGCCATACGGCACGAGCATGTGCCGGTAGGCCACGTCATCGACCTTGCTGTTGAAGTCGCCGCAGAGAATCGCCTGCGTCGGGCGCGGCTCGGGTTCGAACGGCCCCGGACCTTTCTCGTCGCGCCCCGGATGCCGCGCATGGGCGCAGGCTTCCGCATGCCACACGCGCAGCGCTTCCGCCTGTGCCGCGCGCTGCGAGGCCGAGTAGTACTCGAGGTGGGTCGTGATCACGCGTACGCGCTGCGGCGCGGCGGCGGTCCCCGTTTCCACGGTCACCTCCAGCGCGACGCGCGGCATCGACGGCACGCTCGGGTCCGCGGGCCACGGCAGCGCATGCCGGAAGACCTCGCGCACGGGCAGCCGCGTGGCGATCGCATTGCCGAACTGGCGCGGCGCGCCATCGTTGCCGTACCGGTCCACGCCGGGCGCGAACAGGATGCGGTAGCCGGGAAGCAGGGCCGTGAGTTCGGCTACCTGGTCGCGCTGTGGCCCGCCCGCGATATCGCCGAACCCGCGCGTGATTTCCTGCAGGCAGATCACGTCGGCATCGGCCATTTCTCGCAGCGTGCCCACGGTGCGCGCAAGGTCCACCTTGCCATCCGCGCCGCGGCCCCACTGCACGTTCCAGTTCAGCAACTCCATCGTCGTGTCTCCATGGAATACAATCGCGCATTCGCAAAACAATACGCCAGGTCCCCGCAGGTGTCTCAATCCGTGTCCGTCCAGCCAGAGCAGGTGGAGACCGCGCCGTCAGGTGCCGCGTCCGCCGCATCCCCATCCGCACCCCCCGCCAAACCGAAGATCGAGCCAGTCGTGGTCATCGATGCCCTCGATATGGAAGCGCGCGGCGTGGGCCGCCTCGTCAACGAGGATGGCACCCCGGGCAAGGTGATCTTCGTCGAAGGCGCGCTGCCCGGCGAAACCGTGAGCTACCGCAGCTTCAAGCGCAAGCCCAGCTACGAGCAGGCCTCGCTGGTCGAGATCAAGCAGCCGTCCGTGATGCGTGTCACGCCGGGCTGCCAGTATTTCGGCGTTTGCGGCGGCTGCTCGATGCAGCATCTGGACTCGCGCGCGCAGCTCGCCATCAAGCAGCGCATTCTCGAAGACAACCTCTGGCATCTGTCGAAGGTGCGTCCCGACGTCGTGTTCCGTCCCATCGCCGGCCCGGACTGGGGCTATCGCTTCCGCGCGCGCCTGACCGTGCGTTACGTGGCCAAGAAGGGCGGGGTGCTGGTGGGCTTTCACGAGCGCAAGAGCAGCTATGTGGCGGACATGACGTCATGCGAAGTATTGCCGCCGCATGTGTCAGCATTGTTGATGCCGCTGCGCGAACTGGTGACAGGCCTGTCCATTCGCGACCGCATGCCACAGATCGAACTTGCGGTGGGGCAGGACGTGACGGCGCTCGTGTTGCGTATCCTCGAGCCGCTGACCGATGCCGACAAGGACCTGCTGCGCGCGTTCGCGGACCAGCACAACGTGCAGTTCTGGCTGCAGCCGAAGGGGCCGGACACGGTGCACGTGTTCCACCCGACGGACCGCGAGCTCGCCTACACGCTGCCCGAGTTCGGCATCCGCATGCCGTTCAAGCCCACGGATTTCACGCAGGTCAATCACCAGATCAACCGCGTGCTGATCGGCCGCGCACTGCGTCTGCTCGACGCGCAGCCGTCGGACCGGCTGCTCGACCTGTTCTGCGGTATCGGCAATTTCACGCTGCCACTGGCCACGCAGGGGACCTCGGTCATGGGCATCGAGGGCAGCGAGGCGCTGACCACGCGCGCGTTGGCCAATGCCGAATACAACGGGCTGGCGCACAAGACGTCGTTTGCGTGCCGTAACCTGTTCGAGGTGACCGCGGAGGATATCGCCCAGCTGGGCCGCTTCGACCGCTGGCTCGTGGACCCGCCGCGCGAGGGCGCGCTGGCCGTGAGCAAGGCGCTCGCCGAACTCCACCAGCAGGGCAGCGATGTGCTGCCGAAGCGCATTGTCTACGTGTCGTGCAACCCGGCCACGCTGGCGCGCGATGCCGGTCTGCTCGTGCACGAGGCGGGCTACCGGCTCAGCGGCGCGGGTGTGGTCAATATGTTCCCGCACACGTCGCACGTGGAGTCGATCGCGGTATTCGATCGCGCATAAAAAAACCGGCCCGAAGGCCGGTTTTTTTAACGACCGAAGTCGTTGGCAGTCGCCGTCAGTCTCGGTTGCCGCCGAAGATGCCCAGCAGCGCCAGCAGGTTCACGAATACGTTGTACACGTCGAGGTAGATCGCGAGCGTGGCCGTCACGTAGTTCGTTTCGCCGCCGTTCACGACGCGCTGCACGTCGATCAGGATGAACGCCGAGAAGATCGCGATCGCAATCAGCGACACGGTGATCATCAGCGCCGGCAGATGCAGCCAGAGGTTCGCGATGGAGGCGAGGATCAGCATGATCACGCCGACCATCAGGAACTTGGTCATGCCCGAGAAATCGCGCTTGCTCGTCGTGGCGATGGTCGCCATCGTCGCGAACACCGCCGCGGTGCCGCCGAACGCGTACATGATCAGTGCGGGGCCGTTCGAGAAGCGCAGCGTCACGCCGATCAGATTCGACAGCCACAGGCCCATCACGAATGTGAAGGCCAGTAGCAGCACGACGCCCAGTCCGCTGTTCTTCGTCTTCTCGATGGCGAAGAAGAAGCCGAACATGATGGCGATGAACAGGATGGCGGAGATGCCCGGGCTTCCCGCGATCAGTGTGAAGCCGCCCATCGCGACGCCCAGCCAGGCGCCGAGCACCGTGGGGACCATCGACAATGCGAGCAGCCAGTATGTGTTGCGCAGGACCCGGTTGCGCGCGACCGCGGCATTGGCGCCCGAGGCGCTGTTGCCGAAGCTATAGGTATCGAGCCTTTCGTTCATGGTGACTCCTGTCTCAAAATGGTGTGGCCGGGTGGCCCCGGCGCGGCACAGTCTGAATGTCGCACCGCGTCAGTTGAATTGCAAGGGGCGGCCACCAAGTATTACGGCAATGTAATCTCATTGATTGTCTTAACAACCACCCATATAAACGCTTGTCTTGCAGATTCGAACACATTTGACGTGGCGCAAGGCAAACTGTTCCGCAAGTGTGATGTAAATACCACACGACGGGACCGGGAAAAGATTACACGCGATCACAGTGCAACCCCGGTTGCCCCCGCTCGAATCCGTCATTGTCTCGTGCTAGAATTGCACGTTTATTCCTTTAGTAACCCCTTCATTTTTCGGAGTTTTTCATGGCGATCGAACGCACCCTGTCGATTATCAAGCCGGATGCCGTGGCCAAGAACGTTATCGGCCAGATCTACGCCCGTTTCGAGGCCGCCGGCCTCAAGATCGTTGCCGCCAAGCTGGTCCAGCTGTCGCGCGCCGAAGCCGAGCAGTTCTACGGCGTGCACAAGGAGCGTCCGTTCTTCAAGGACCTCGTGGACTTCATGGTGTCGGGCCCGGTGATGATCCAGGTCCTGGAAGGCGAGAACGCCATCGCCAAGAACCGTGACCTGATGGGCGCCACGGACCCGAAGAAGGCCGACAAGGGCACGATCCGCGCCGACTTCGCCGACAGCATCGACGCGAACGCCGTGCACGGTTCGGACGGTGCGGAAACCGCTGCCGCTGAAGTCGCATTCTTCTTCGCGGGTCTGAACGTTTACAGCCGCTGATTGTCCCTGCTGACATCACGCTGAAATCCACGCTGGAACTGTAGTCATGAACGATCTCGTCAATCTGCTCGATCTGGATGCGGACGCGCTCACCGCCTATTGCGGCGAGCTCGGCGAGAAGCCGTTCCGCGCGCGCCAGTTGCAGCGCTGGATCCACCAGTTCGGTGCCAGCCGTTTCGACGCCATGTCGGATCTCGCCAAGTCGCTGCGCGAAAAGCTCGCGACCCGCGCCGAGATCCGCGCGCCGTCCGTCATCGCCGACAACGTGTCGTCCGACGGCACGCGCAAGTGGCTCGTCGATGTCGGTGCCGGCAATGCGGTGGAGACCGTGTATATCCCCGAGGAAACGCGTGGCACGCTGTGCGTGTCCTCGCAGGCGGGCTGCGCGGTCAACTGCCGTTTCTGCTCGACGGGCAAGCAGGGGTTCTCGCGGAACCTCAGCACCGGCGAGATCATCGGCCAGCTCTGGATGGCCGAGTTCGCGATGCGCGAGCACCTGGGCCGTGGTCCCAAGGACGAACGCGTGATTTCGAACGTCGTGATGATGGGCATGGGCGAACCGCTGCTCAACTACGACCAGGTCGTGCCGGCCCTGCGGCTGATGCTCGACGACAACGCGTACGGCCTGTCGCGCCGCCGCGTGACGGTGTCCACGTCCGGCGTCGTGCCGATGATGGACCGGCTGTCGAAGGATCTTCCGGTGGCGCTCGCGGTCTCGCTGCACGCCTCGAACGATCCGCTGCGCGACATGCTCGTGCCGCTGAACAAGAAGTACCCGCTGGCCGAACTGATGGCGGCATGCCGCCGTTACCTCGAGTTCGCGCCGCGCGATTTCATTACTTTCGAATACTGCATGCTCGATGGCGTCAACGACGGCGTCGAGCACGCGCGGGAACTGCTGAAGCTTGTGGCCGACGTGCCCTGCAAGTTCAACCTGATCCCGTTCAACCCGTTCCCGGAATCGGGGCTGAAGCGCTCGAACAACGAGCAGATCCGCCGCTTCGCCCAGGTGCTGATGGACGCGGGCATCGTTACCACGATCCGCAAGACGCGCGGCGACGACATCGACGCCGCATGCGGCCAGCTGGCCGGCGAAGTCATGGATCGTACCCGTCTGGCCGAGCGCGGCAAGTTCGGCAAGATCGTGCCAGTGGTGCCGGTCAACGCGGCCGGCAAAGCTCGGGAGGCTCGCCCCGCATGATGCGTCTGATTGTCGCGGCCCTGTTCGGGCTGGTGATGTTGTCTGCCTGCACGCTGCCGAATCCGCAGCCGCAGGGTATCCCGACCGCCTCCGACCAGACCGACGTCAGTCGCCGGGCGATGATTCGCCTGCAGCTGGCGATGGGTTATCTCGAGGCCGGGCAATATTCCGTGGCGCTCGACGAAAGCAAGCAGGCGATCGCGATCGATCCGGCGATGGTCGATGCGTACCATATGCGCGCGCTGGCCTATCAGGGCATGAACGAACGCGCGCTCGCGGAAGACAGCTTCCGCACCGCGCTGTCGATGCGGCCCAACGATGCCGACGTGCTGAACAACTACGGCTGGTTCCTGTGCCAGAACAACCGTGCGGGCGAAGGTCTGCCGATCCTGCGCCGCGCGGTCGACGCGCCGTCGGCGAGCGGCCCAGTCAAGCCGCTGATCAGCCTGGGCGTGTGCGAGATGCGCACCGGCAACAGCGAGGGCGCCGAGAAGACGCTGCTGCGCGCGCTCGGCTACGACCGCAACAACCAGGCGGCAATCACCAATCTTGCGCTGGTCTACTACCGCCGTGGCGACCTCGTGCAGGCACAACAATATATCGGGCGCGTCAACAACAGCCGCACGCCGAGCGCGCAATCGCTCTGGCTCGGGCTGCGCATCGCGCACCGGCGCGGCGACGCCACGACGCAGAACGCGCTCGTGTCGCAATTGCGCAGCCGGTTTCCGGAATCGCGCGAGCTGAGCGCCTTTGAACAGGGAGCATGGGATGAGTGAACAGGAGCGTGCCGAAAGCCAGACTGCTTCGGGCGTGGTGGAGACCGATCGTGACGCCGTGGCGCGCGAGATCGGCGCACAGCTCAAGGCGGGGCGCGAGGCGCAGCGCTTGTCGCTCGAGGACGTGAGCGCGCGGCTCAAGGTGGCGGCGACCAAGCTCGCGGCGATCGAGTCCGGCAACGTGTCGAGCCTGCCGGACGTGACGTTCGCCAAGGGCGTGATGCGTGCTTATGCCCGCACGCTCCATATCGATATCGATCCGCTGCTGGGCCGCTATCACGCGCAGGCGCAGACTACGCCCGTGGCGGAGATCACGCGCCGGCACGAGGGTTCGCTGAACCAGACGTTCGACGACCGCAACCGCTTCGGCTCGAGCAACCGCTTCGGTTCGGGCGGCTCGGCAAGCAGCGGTGGCCGCTGGGTCTGGCTGTTCTTCGTCGTGGCCGTGCTCGGCGCGGGCGGCTGGTTCGGCTATGACCATGCCAAGGCGTGGCTCGAGGCGCGCAATCAGCAGAACGAACACGCGGCCGAAACGGCGGCGACGGACGAGGCCACCCCGCAGTCCAGCGGCGATGGCACCGTGACCGCGGCGCTGCCGCCCGTGATGACGGGCAACGATTCGCCGGCTCCCTCGGAGGCGCCCGCGATCACGGCGCCGGCGCCGGCCACGGCGGGTACCGCCACGACGGCGACCGCCACGACGGCGACCGCCACGACCGCGAGCGGCATGCCGCTGGCCACCGGTGGCGCCCTGACTTCGCCGACGGCGCCGGGCGCGACGGAAGCCCCCGCGGCGAGCGCGCCGGCGGCAGCGGTAGCGGCAACGGCAGCGGCAGCGGCTGCCGCGGCGGCCGGTGGCGACGTGGAACTGCGTTTCTCGGCCGATACCTGGTACGAGGTCCGCGATCGCAACGGCAAGGTGGTGCTCGGTGGCACCGCAAAGGCCGGCGACGTCGTGACCGGCGGCGGTGCCGCACCGTACAAGCTCGTGATCGGCAACGTGAAGGGTGTCGAATCGGTGCGCCGGAACGGCGCGCCCGTGGATTTCAAGAGCGCGGACCGCAACAACGTGGCGCGGCTGACGTTACCGTAATCGGTCGGTCAGACAAGCGCGGTCCCCGCAAACCGTCAAGCATGCAAGGTGGTGATGCAATGAATGAAGAGGCTTTCCAGCCCGTCGAGCCAGTTCCTCCGGGCCCGTTGCCGCGTCGGCAGTCGCGCCAGGCGCGCGTCGTGTGGGGCGACAATGTCGTTCTGATCGGCGGCGGTGCGCCCGTGCGCATCCAGTCGATGACCAATACGGACACCGTCGATGCGATCGGCACGGCGATCCAGATCAAGGAACTCGCGCGCGCGGGCTCCGAGATCGTCCGTATCACCGTGAACACGCCCGAGGCCGCGGCCGCGGTGCCGGCGATTCGCGAGCAGCTCGACCGCATGGGCGTCGATGTGCCGCTGGTCGGCGACTTCCATTACAACGGCCATACGCTGCTGCACGACTATCCCGAGTGCGCGCAGGCGTTGTCGAAGTACCGGATCAACCCGGGCAACGTGGGCAAGGGTGCCAAGCGCGACACGCAGTTCGCGCAGATGATCGAGATGGCGTGCCGCTACGACAAGCCGGTGCGTATCGGCGTGAACTGGGGCAGCCTGGACCAGGACCTGCTCGCGCGCATCATGGACGAGAACGCGCAACGCGCGAAGCCGTGGGCCGCGCAGAACGTGATGGTGGAAGCGCTGATCACCTCGGCGATCGAGTCCGCGCGCAAGGCCGAGGAGATCGGCCTCGCGGGCAATCAGATCATCCTCTCGTGCAAGGTCTCGCAGGTGCAGGAGCTGATCGCGGTGTACCGCGAACTGGCGCGCCGCTGCGAATACGCGCTGCACCTGGGCCTGACCGAAGCGGGCATGGGCAGCAAGGGCATCGTGGCCTCGACGGCCGCGCTGTCGGTCCTGCTGCAGGAAGGCATCGGCGACACGATCCGCATTTCGCTGACGCCGGAACCGGGCGCGCCGCGCGAGAAGGAAGTCTACGTGGGGCAGGAAATCCTGCAGACCATGGGCCTGCGCAACTTCACGCCGATGGTGATCGCATGCCCCGGCTGCGGCCGCACCACGAGCACGACGTTCCAGGAGCTGGCCGCAAGCATCCAGTCGTATCTGCGCGAGCAGATGCCGGTGTGGAAGACGGCCTATCCGGGCGTGGAAGAAATGGACGTGGCCGTGATGGGCTGCATCGTCAACGGCCCCGGCGAGAGCAAGCACGCCAATATCGGCATCTCGCTGCCGGGCTCGGGCGAGTCACCGGCGGCGCCGGTGTTCGTGGACGGCGTCAAGGTGAAGACGCTGCGCGGCGAGCGCATCGCCGAGGAATTCCAGGCGATCGTGGACGAGTACGTGCGCACGCACTACGGCCCGAATGCCGTGCGTGCCGAACAAGGTGCGGTGGCCTGAGCGGCCGCCGCCATGCAGACAAGAAGAAATGACTGAGAAGACAGAGAAGGTGCGGGCGCTGCAAGGCGTCAAGGGCATGAACGACATGTTGCCCGCCGACGCGCCGCTGTGGGAGCTGTTCGAGAACACCGCGCGGTCGATGCTGCGCGCCTACGGTTACGAGCAGATCCGCACGCCGATCGTCGAGCACACGCAGCTGTTCGTGCGCGGCATCGGCGAGGTCACGGACATCGTCGAGAAGGAAATGTACTCGTTCACCGATTCGCTGAACGGTGAGCAACTGACGCTGCGTCCGGAAGGCACGGCGGCGGCGGTGCGCGCGACGATCGAGCACAACCTGCTGTACGACGGCCCCAAGCGCCTGTGGTACACGGGTCCGATGTTCCGCCACGAGCGTCCGCAGCGTGGCCGCTATCGCCAGTTCCACCAGCTTGGCGCGGAAGCGCTCGGCTTTGCCGGTCCGGACGTCGATGCCGAGATCATCCTGATGTGCCAGCGCCTGTGGGACGACCTCGGTCTGACCAATGTGCGCCTCGAGCTCAATTCGCTCGGCCAGGCGCACGAGCGTGCCGCGCATCGCGAGGAACTGATCAAGTATCTGGAAGGCTTCCAGGACATCCTCGACGAGGATGGCAAGCGCCGCCTGTACACGAACCCGCTGCGCGTGCTCGACACGAAGAACCCCGCGCTGCAGGAGATGGCTGCGAACGCGCCGAAGCTGATCGACTTCCTCGGCGAGGAATCGCTTGCGCACTTCGACGGCGTGCAACGCCTGCTGAAGGCGAACAACATTCCGTTCAAGATCAATCCGCGTCTCGTGCGCGGGCTCGATTACTACAATCTGACGGTATTCGAGTGGATTACGGATAAGCTTGGCGCGCAGGGCACGATCGCCGGCGGTGGCCGCTACGATCCGCTGATCGCGCAGATGGGCGGCAAGTCCGCGCCCGCGTGCGGCTGGGCCATGGGCATCGAGCGCATCATCGAACTGATGCGCGAAGAGAAGCTCGTGCCGGACGTCGAAGGTTGCGACGTGTACGTCGTGCACCAGGGCACGCCGGCCGCCGAGCAGGCGATGATCGCCGCGGAGCGCCTGCGCGATGCGGGCCTCAACGTGGTGCTGCATGCCACGACCGACGGCAAGAGCGGCAGCTTCAAGTCGCAGATGAAGCGTGCCGACGGCAGCGGTGCGTCGTTCGCGGTCATCATCGGCGACGACGAGGTGGCCAACGGCGTGGTGCAGGTGAAGGAATTGCGTGGCGCGGGTGCCGAAGGCACGGGCGGCGCGCAGGAGTCGGTGCCGGCAGAGGGCCTCGTGGAATTCGTGATCGATCGGATGGTCAATGCCATCGAGAGCGATGACGACGATAGCGACGAACAATAATTGATCTCGACATGGCTTACGATCTAGAAGAACAGGAACAGCTTGAGAGCCTCAAGGCCTGGTGGAACCAGTACGGCAACTTTGTCACCTGGATCCTGATTGCGGGCCTGCTCGCGTTCGCGGCATGGGGCGGCTGGAACTACTGGCAGCGCTCGCAGGCGCGCGACGCGGCGCTGCTGTACGAGCAGGTGACCAAGGCCGCCGAAGCGCGCGACGCCGATCGCGTGAAGCGTGCCGCCACCGACCTCGAGTCGAAGTTCGGCCGTACCGCGTACGGCCAGATGAGCGCGCTGGTCGCGGCCAAGACGCTGTACGACGCGGGCGATCTGGCCGGCGCGAAGGCGCAGCTGCAATGGGCGATCGATCATGGCGACGGCGATTACGTGCACCTCGCGCGGGTGCGCCTGGCTGGCGTGCTGCTCGACGAGAAGGCCTACGACCAGGGTCTGGCGCTGCTGAAGACGGACCCGCCGGGCCCGTTCGAGGCGTTGTACGCCGATCGCCGTGGCGATCTGCTGGCCGCGCAGGACAAGCGTGACGATGCGCGTGCCGCGTATCGCCGCGCGCTGGACAAGCTGGGCACCGGCGATGCCGGCATGCGCCAGGTCATCCAGTTCAAGCTCGATGCGCTGGGCACGGCCTGAAGCCGTCCCGCAGCGCTGAACGAGCCAACGAGCTAACCGAGCCAACGAGCTAACGAGCCATACAAGGGGAACGCATTCTCATGATGTCATTGCAACAAGCCGCCGCGAAACGTTCGACCCACCGTGTGTCCCGCCATGTCGCGCGTGCGCTGACCGCCGGGGCCTGCCTGGGCGTGCTCGCCGGCTGCTCGCTGTTCGGCAAGGAGAACAAGCATCCGCCTACCGAGCTGAAGCCGGTGGCCGCCACGCTGTCGGTCAAGCAGGCCTGGACCGTCGATGTGGGCAAGAGCGGCGAGTACGTGATGGCGCCCGTGGCATCGGGCAACAACGTCTACGTGTCCTCGCGCAGCGGCAACGTGATGGCGATCGACGGCAATTCCGGCCGCACGCTGTGGAAGGCCAAGACCGATGTCGACCTGACCTCGGGTCCGGGCTCCGATGGCAGCGTCACGGCCGTGGCGGGCGAGAAGGGCGTGGTCTACGCGTTCGACGCGAGCGGCAAGCAGGTATGGAAGAAACAGGTCAACGGCGAGGTCCTGTCCGCGCCGCTGGTCGGTAACGGGCTCGTGATCGTGCGTACCACGGACACGCGCGTGCTCGGCCTCGATGCGCAGACGGGCGAGCGCCGCTGGATCTACCAGCGTTCGCAGACCCCGCTGAACCTCCGCGCGGCCATGGGCATGACGTTCGCCGGCGACGGCGTGGTGATGGGCTTCCCGGGCGGCAAGCTCGGCGTGCTCGCCCCGGGCAATGGCGTGCTGCGCTGGGAGTCCGCGGTGTCGTATCCGAAGGGCGTGTCCGAAATCGAGCGCCTGAACGACGTCACGGGCCAGCCCGCCGTCAACGGGCGCCAGGTGTGCGCGACCACGTTCCAGGGACGTATCGCCTGCCTGGAGCTGACCAACGGCCAGCCGCAGTGGGGCAAGGATTTCTCGTCGCCGACCGGTGTCGCGCAGGATGACACGACGCTGTTCGCCAGCGACGAATCGTCGACGGTCTACGCGTTCGACCGCCAGAACGGCAACGAACGCTGGAAGAACGACCAGCTTCGCTATCGCACGCTCGGCGCGCCGACCGCGCTGGGCCGCTCGGTGGTGGTGGGCGACTACGATGGTTTTGTCCACTTCCTCTCGCGCGAGGACGGCCAGATCGTGGCCCGCATGAAGACCGACGGCAGCGCGATCAGCGCCGCCCCGGTGGTTGCGGGTCAGACGCTGGTGGTGCAGACGCGTGATGGCGATGTGTACGGTTTCGTACCGAACTAAGATATAAAAAAAGCTAGCGCCTCGGTGGCGCTGATCGTCCGTACTCCTGTCGTACGGACGGAACCAATCCGGTAGCATGATTCCGGTCGTGCCCGCTTTCGCGGTCTGGACCGTGGCGCCCCGCATCGTCTGGCCGGGCGCGCCCGACAGGAAAACCTGCCTGCCGTGCCCCGATACCCGGTGCGCGGCAGGATGTCGGATCAACATGACTCCGGAGTCGGGGCGGCGTGTGCCGGCCCATTTTCCGTTTATTGCATGAAACCAGTGATCGCACTCGTCGGCCGCCCGAACGTGGGCAAGTCGACGCTATTCAATCGGATGACGCGCTCGCGCGACGCGCTCGTCGCCGACCTGCCGGGCCTGACACGGGACCGCCACTACGGCGAGGGCCGTGTCGGCGACCGTCCATTCATCGTGATCGACACGGGCGGCTTCGAGCCTGTGGCCAAGGAAGGCATCGTCGCCGAAATGGCCAAGCAGACGCGCCAGGCCGTGGTCGAGGCGGACGTCGTGATCTTCCTCGTCGATGGCCGGCTCGGCCTCGCGCCGCAGGATCGCGTGATTGCCGACTACCTGCGCAAGACCGGCCGCCGCATCATGCTGGCCGTGAACAAGGCCGAAGGCATGAAGTACACGTCGGTCGCGGCGGACTTCTACGAGCTCGGCATGGGCGACCCGTACGCGATCTCGTCGACACACGGCGATGGCGTGCGCGAGCTCGTCGATGAGGCGCTCGACATCGCGGTGCAGGAGCGTCCGGAGCTCGCCGAGCTCGAGGACGCCGGCCAGCGCGGCGTGAAGATCGCGATCGTGGGGCGGCCGAACGTGGGCAAGTCCACGCTCGTCAATACGCTGATCGGCGAGGAGCGCGTGATCGCGTTCGATATGCCCGGTACCACGCGCGACGCCATCTACGTGGAGTTCGAGCGGGGCGGCAAGCCCTATACGCTGATCGATACGGCGGGCCTGCGCAAGCGCGGCAAGGTGTTCGAGGCCATCGAGAAGTTCTCGGTGGTCAAGACGCTGCAGTCGATTGCCGATGCCAACGTGGTGGTGCTGCTGCTCGACGCGCAGCAGGACATCTCGGAGCAGGATGCGCATATCGCCGGCTTTATCGTCGAGTCGGGCCGCGCGCTCGTGGTGGGCGTCAACAAGTGGGACGGCCTGGACGGGCATACGCGCGACCGCATCAAGCACGACCTCGAGCGCAAGCTGCAATTCCTCAGTTTCGCCAATTTCCATTTCGTTTCCGCGCGCGAGCGCACCGGGATCGGCGCGCTGCTGCGCTCGGTCGATGACGCCTATGCGGCAGCCATGGTCAAGCTGCCGACGCCGCAACTGACGCGCGTGCTGGAAGAAGCGGTGGAGTTCCAGCAGCCGAAGCGAGTGGGCACATCACGCCCGAAACTCCGTTACGCGCACCAGGGCGGGTCCAACCCCCCGATCATCGTGGTGCATGGCAATGCGCTGTCGGGCGTCGCCGAAACCTATCGCCGATACCTTGAAAACCGGTTCCGCGCCGCATTCAAGCTCAAAGGCACCCCCCTTCGAATCGAATTTCGCACGAACAAAAACCCGTACGTCGACTCGAAGGAATGAGCCTCGATGGTGCCTGGGGCTCGGCTTTTTCGGCGCGGGCAAGATTCGTTTGCGTTCGTTTGGAACTGCGGCTAAATTCACGGATAGCAGGGGGTTCGCCCCCTGCGTGTGTTGAGGCCAAGCTGGTACCGCTTTCATCTTTGCTTTGATCTTTTTTTGGCGCGATCTTGTGCCGATGACTTGAACCGGGGGCTTCCGTCCCCATGATCCATCACTAAATCTATAAATTTGGAGTGTGCCATGAGCAACAAAGGGCAATTGCTACAAGACCCGTTCCTGAACGCGCTGCGCAAAGAGCACGTGCCGGTTTCCATCTACCTCGTCAATGGCATCAAGCTGCAAGGCAATATCGAGTCGTTTGACCAGTACGTCGTCCTGCTGCGCAATACGGTGACGCAGATGGTGTACAAGCATGCGATTTCCACCGTCGTGCCGGCCCGCGCGGTCAATTTCCGCGTGGATGACGCTTCCGAGGGTTAATCCCGACGATTCCGTCATGTGCGGCCGCATTCCGGTGCGGTCGCATGGTTGTGCCTGCTTTCAGATCTTCCGCCGTCCACGGTCATCCCGACCGTCGCCTCTCCTCTAGACGCTTCGCGTCCACCCCGTTTGCAACCCAAAGCTACCTCCAATACCGAGCCGTCGCGCGCCATCCTGGTTGGCGTGGATTTCGGCAAGCATGATTTCCAGGAAAGCCTGTCCGAACTCGCGCTGCTGGTGACGACCGCCGGCTCCGTGCCCGTTCATACGCTGACAGGCAAGCGGCCGCGTCCCGATCCGTCGCTGTTCATCGGATCCGGCAAGGCCGAAGAGCTGCGGCAGGCCGCGGACGCGCTCGATGCCGACGTGATCGTGTTCAACCACGCGCTGAGCCCCGCGCAGCAGCGGAACCTCGAGCGCTTTCTGAACCGGCATGTGATCGACCGCACCGGGCTGATCCTGGACATCTTCGCGCAGCGTGCGCAGAGCCATGTGGGCAAGGTGCAGGTGGAGCTCGCGCAGGTCCAGTACCAGGCGTCGCGGCTGGTTCGCGCGTGGAGCCATCTGGAGCGGCAGAAGGGCGGTATCGGGATGCGGGGCGGTCCGGGCGAGCGTCAGCTCGAGCTCGACCGCCGGATGCTGGACGACCGCGCCAAGCGGCTCAAGACGGATCTCGCGCGGCTGCGCCGCCAGCACAGCACGCAGCGTCGCGCGCGCGCCCGTAACGAAACGCTCAGTATTTCGCTGGTCGGCTATACGAACGCGGGCAAGTCGACGCTGTTCAACGCGCTGACCAAGGCCCGGGCCTACGCGGCCGACCAGCTGTTCGCGACGCTGGACACGACATCGCGCCGGCTGTTCCTCGAGGGGCTGGGCAACGTGGTGTTGTCCGATACCGTCGGATTTATTCGCGATTTGCCGACACAGCTCGTCGAAGCGTTCCGCGCCACGCTCGACGAGACCGTGCATGCGGACCTGCTGCTCCATGTCGTCGATGCCTCGAGCGGCGTGCGGCACGAGCAGATCGAACAGGTGAACCGCGTGCTCGCCGAAATCGATGCCTCGGATATCCCGCAGATCATCGTCATGAACAAGATCGACGCGGCGCCGGAACTGCTCGAGGCCGGGCCGCGCATCGAGCGCGACGAGGACGGCGTGCCCACGCGCGTGTTTCTGTCGGCGCGTGAAGGGCTGGGCCTCGATGGCCTGCGCGAGGCCGTGGTGGAGGTGGCCCAGTGGCTGGCCTCGCGGCCCCCGATGCCCCCGGAGCACGACCCGCGCCTCGACGAGGTTCAGGCGGAAATTTCGCCCGACGCGCGCGCCGATGGCGAAGATCATGGCGATATTGCGTAAATGTGATCAGGATGGCTGCTAGAATCCACCTGTTCACAACTTCCCGGACCCGTGCACTTCATGCCCCAGTTCTCCCGGAATCCTGACTCGCGCTACGCGCCAGGCGCCAGGCACTCCCACGCGCCGCTGCGCGCGGGCTGGCAACGCCTGCGTGCCATCTTCTCGCTGAACGACCCCCGCTGGGGCCGCAACGGTCAGGACGACGAAGACAAGGACAAGGACAACAACCGCCAGCAGAACCAGCGGCCACAGGACGGTCCGCCCGATCTCGACGAGCTCTGGCGCGATTTCAACCGCCGCCTGAGCGGCCTGCTGGGCCGCAAGGACAACGGCGGTGGCGGCAACCAGAACTTTGGCGGTCCCCGCACACCGGGCAAGGGCTCGGGCATCGGCGTCGGCGTGCTGATCGCCGCGATTGCCGGTATCTGGCTGGCCAGCGGCTTCTTCATGGTCCAGGAAGGCCAGACCGCGGTCATCCTGCAGTTCGGCAAGTACAAGTACAGCGCCGGCCCCGGTATCAACTGGCGCTGGCCGTGGCCGATCCAGTCGGCCGAAGTGGTCAACCTGTCGGCCGTGCGTTCGGTCGAGGTGGGCCGCGCGACGTCGATCAAGGACACGAACCTCAAGGACTCGTCGATGCTCACGCAGGACGAGAACATCATCGACGTCCGGTTCACGGTCCAGTACGACATTCAGGACGCGAGCGAATATCTGTTCTTCAACAAGACCGACCGCGGTGGCGACGAAGAACTGGTGACGCAGGCCGCCGAGACCTCGGTGCGCGAGATCGTGGGCCGCAACCGGATGGACTCGGTGCTGTACGAGAACCGCGAACAGATCGCGCAGGGGCTGGCGAAGTCGATCCAGGCCATCCTGACCGCGTACAAGACCGGTATCCGCGTGATCTCCGTCAACGTGCAGAGCGTGCAGCCGCCCGAGCAGGTGCAGGCCGCGTTCGACGACGTGAACAAGGCCAGCCAGGATCGCGAACGCGCAATCAGCGAAGGGCAGGCCTATGCCAACGACGTCATTCCGCGCGCCAAGGGTACCGCCGCGCGCCTGAAGGAAGAGGCCGAGGGCTACCGTTCCCGCGTGGTGGCGCAGGCCGAGGGCGATGCCTCGCGCTTCCGCTCCGTGCAGGCCGAATACGCAAAGGCACCGCAGGTGACGCGCGACCGTATCTATCTGGAGACCATGCAGCAGATCTACTCCAACACGAGCAAGGTGCTCGTGGATGTGCGCCAGGGCAGCAACCTGCTGTACCTCCCGCTCGACAAGCTCGTCTCGCAGACGCAGGGCGGGGTTGCCCCGTCGTCGCCCGCGGCGGCGCCAGGCGCGGCCGTGCCTTCGGTGCCCGATGCATCGTCGGATATCCGTTCGCGTGAAGCGATGCGTAATCGCGACCGCGATTCGCGCTAAGGGAGGAGACCGTCATGAACCGACTGATTTCCTTCGCGATTGGTATCTTCATCGTGCTGGCCGTGGCGTCGTCGATGCTGTTCGTCGTCGATCAGCGCCAGTACGCCGTGGTGTTCGCCTTCGGCGAGATCAAGCAGGTCGTGCGCGAGCCGGGCCTGCACTTCAAGCTGCCGCCGCCGCTGCAGAACGTGGTCTTCATGGACCGCCGCCTGCAGACCATCGACGTGGCCGCCAACGAGCGCTTCCTGACCGCCGAGAAGAAGAGCATGGTGGTGGACTGGTTCGTCAAATGGCGCATCGTCGATCCGCGCAAGTTCTTCGTCGCCTTCGGCGGCAACGTGCGCGGCGCACAGGACCGCATGACGCAGCGTATCGATTCCGTGGCGCGTGAGGAGTTCGGCAAGCGCACGGTGGCGGATGTCGTCGCCGGCGAGCGCGACAAGGTCATGCAGAACATCCGCACCGGCATGAGCGAGTACGCGCAGTCCGTGGGCGTGGAGATTCTGGACGTTCGACTGAAGCGCGTGGACCTGCTGCCCGCCATCAGCGAATCGGTGTATCGCCGCATGGAGGCCGAGCGCAAGCGCGTGGCCAACGAACTGCGTTCGACCGGTGCCGCCGAGGGCGAGAAGATCCGCGCCGATGCCGATCGTCAGCGCGAGGTCGTGCTCGCCGAGGCGTATCGCGATGCGCAGGTCATCAAGGGCGATGGCGATGCGAAGGCCTCGATGCTCTACGCCGACGCGTTTGGCCGCGATCCGAATTTCGCGCAGTTCTGGCGCAGCATGGAAGCCTACCGCAACACGTTCCGCGACAAGCGGGACCTGATCGTGCTGGAACCGAGTTCCGATTTCTTCCGCTATATGCGGTCGTCGGGCGGCAGCAGCGCCCCGGCACCCGCGCCGAGCAAGAAGTAGGGTAGCCGGCAGTTCCCGGCCATCGACTACGAAACCCCGGCTTGCCGGGGTTTTGTACGCTACCGGTGTACCATTCGCCCGGCAAACGTATGACAGTTATGAGAAGCACCATGTCCAACCACTGGCTCCTGCCTGAAAACATCGCCGACGTCCTGCCGTCGGAAGCGCGCAAGATCGAAGAACTGCGCCGCCGCATGCTCGATCTGTTCCGCACCTACGGCTACGAGCTGGTCATGCCCCCGATGCTCGAGTACCTCGAGTCGCTGCTGACGGGCACGGGTCACGATCTGGACCTGCGCACGCTGAAGCTCGTCGACCAGCTGTCCGGCCGCACGCTGGGCCTGCGCGCCGACATCACGCCGCAGGTCGCGCGGATCGACGCGCACCTGCTGAACCGCCCGGGCGTGACGCGCCTGTGCTATGCCGGCAACGTGCTGCACGCGCGTCCGGCGGGCTTCCATGCGACGCGCGAGCCGATTCAGCTCGGCGCCGAAATCTACGGCCATGCGGGCCTCGAGGCCGACGTCGAGATCCAGGAACTGATGCTGGCCGCGCTGCAGGTGGCGGGGCTGACCGACGTGCGGCTGGATCTGTGCCACGCGGGCATTCTCGGCGCGGTGCTGGAAGGGCTGCCGTCCATTCGCAAGATCGAGGATGCGCTGTTCGCGGCGCTGGAAACCAAGGACGTTTCCGCACTGCGCGAGCTGACGGCGGGGATGCCCGAGACCGAGCGCGACGCGCTGCTGGCGCTGCCGACGCTGTATGGCGGGGTGGACGTGATCGATCGCGCGCGCGCGACGCTGCCCTCGAGCCCGACCATCGGCCGCGCGCTGGACGAGCTGGCCGCGCTGGCCGCGCGCGTGAGCGGCGCGAGCGTCAATATCGACCTTGCGGACCTGCGTGGGTATCACTACCACAGCGGTGTGATGTTCACGGCCTATGTGGCCGGCCTGCCGAACTACGTGGCCCGTGGCGGCCGCTACGACAAGGTCGGCGAAGCGTTCGGCCGCGCCCGTCCCGCGACGGGTTTCTCGCTCGACCTGCGCGAAGTGGCGGCCCTGTCGCCCGTGAAAGTGCGCGCGCTGGCCGTTTTCGCCCCGTGGGATGCCGATCCCGCGCTGCGTGCGGCCATCGCGGCCCTGCGCGGCAATGGCGAGATCGTGATCCAGTCGCTGCCGGGCCACACGCACGAGCTCGACGAATTCAATTGCGACCGCCAGCTGGTCCGCCAGGGCAACGCCTGGGTCGTCGTGCCGCGCTGAATATCTGCTGATTCCGATGCCGGGACCGGCTTCGCGGCCGGTGCCGGCATGCGTTCGCGGTCTGCTTCCGCATGCCGCGATTTGTCTCGAACGGACCAGTTTGGCGCCCAAAAAACGGGCACTGTTCCGCAACGAGAGTAGAATACGTTTTTAACCTTCTGACCAATTCAACATGTCCGCATCCGCAGTAAGCCAGGGACGCAACGTCGTCGTGATCGGAACCCAGTGGGGTGACGAAGGCAAAGGGAAAATCGTCGATTGGCTTACCGACCAGGCAAAGGGCGTGGTGCGGTTCCAGGGTGGTCACAATGCAGGCCACACGCTGATCATCGGCGGCAAAAAGACCATTCTTCGACTGATTCCGTCGGGCATCATGCGCGACGGTACGGTCTGCTACATCGGCAACGGCGTCGTGCTGTCGCCCGAAGCGCTGTTCCGCGAGATCGAGGAGCTCGAGGCCGCCGGCCTGCAGGTGCAAAATCGCCTGCGCATCTCCGAAGCCACCACGCTGATCCTGCCGTATCACGTCGCCATCGACAAGGCGCGTGAAGCGCGCCGTGGCGCCGCCAAGATCGGCACGACCGGCCGCGGTATCGGCCCGGCCTACGAGGACAAGGTGGCCCGCCGCGCGTTACGCGTGCAGGACCTGTTCAATCCGGAAGCGTTCGCCGAGCGCCTGCGCGAGAACCTCGACTTCCACAACTTCATGCTGACGCAGTACCTCGGTGCCGAGGCGCTCGACTATCAGCAGATCCTCGACGAAACGCTGGCCTACGCGCCGCGCCTGAAGCCGATGGTCGCCGACGTGTCGGCCGAGCTGTACGCGGTGAACGCCGCCGGCGGCAACCTCATGTTCGAAGGCGCGCAGGGCACGCTGCTGGACGTCGACCACGGTACGTACCCGTTCGTGACGTCGAGCAACTGCGTGGCCGGTGCGGCCGCCGCGGGCGCGGGCGTGGGTCCGGGCCGTCTGAACTACATCCTCGGCATTACCAAGGCGTACTGCACGCGCGTGGGTTCGGGTCCGTTCCCGAGCGAGCTGTACGACAACGACAATCCCGCGCGTCAGGACCCCGTGGGGGTTCGCCTGGCCAACGTGGGCAAGGAATTCGGCTCGGTGACCGGCCGTCCGCGCCGCACGGGCTGGCTCGATGCCGCCGCGCTCAAGCGTTCGGTGCAGATCAACGGCGTATCGGGCCTGTGCATGACCAAGCTCGACGTGCTCGACGGTCTCGAGACCCTCAAGCTGTGTGTCGGCTACACGCTCGACGGCAAGACCGTTGACATCCTGCCGCGCGGCTCCGATGCCGTGGCCGCCTGCGTGCCCGTGTACGAGGAATTCCCGGGCTGGAACGAGTCGACCTTCGGCGTGAAGAGCTGGGATGCGCTGCCGGAAGCGGCACGCAACTACCTCAAGCGCGTCGAGGACGTGGTTGGCATTCCCATCGACATGATCTCGACCGGTCCCGACCGTGACGAGACCATTCTGCTGCGTCACCCCTATCAGGTGGCGTAACGGCATGACGGCCGCGAACGGGGACATACCCGGGCGGCCGCACATAATGACCGCGGCGACACGAGCGTCGCGGCAATTCCCTCGGCCCGCTATCGCGGGCCGAAAGCTTTATCGGTCAGACCACGACTGAATAAAAAGAGCACAGCACAACATGAACCTCCCTACCAACGACGACGAGAACCTCTGGGTCTCGTGGGACGAATACCACCGGCTGATCGCGCGCCTGTCGCTGAACGTGCACGAGTCGGGCTGGAAATTCGACAAGATCCTCTGCCTGGCCCGTGGCGGCCTGCGCGTGGGCGACCAGATGTCGCGCATCTTCGATGTGCCGCTGGCCATCCTCGCGACCAGCAGCTATCGCGAAGCCGCGGGCACGCAGCAGGGCGAGCTCGATATCGCGCAATACATCACGATGACGCGCGGCGAGCTGTCGGGCAAGATCCTGCTCGTCGATGACCTCGTCGACTCGGGCATCACGCTCGAGCGCGTGGGCAAGCATCTGAAGGAGCGCTACCCGGCCGTGACCGAGGTGCGCTCGGCAGTCATCTGGTACAAGGCGTGCTCGAAGGTCGAGCCCGACTATCACGTGACGTTCCTCCCCTCGAACCCCTGGATTCACCAGCCGTTCGAGGAGTACGACACGCTGCGTCCGCACAACCTCGCGGCCTGGCTCAAGCGAGGCAGGCGCGCGAGTCTGCTGGACGACGATAGCGCGACCTGAGCCACTCAATAGCCGACCGTGAAACGCCGCCGCGTATGCCGCGGCGTTTCCACTTCGTCGATCATCGCGATCGCGTAGTCCTCGATCGAGATCGAACTGTTGCCTGCGGCATCGACCAGCAGGTCGTCCTCGCCGAGGCGAAACTTGCCCGTGCGTTCGCCGGGCGCCAGCAGCGCGGACGGCGACAGGAACGTCCAGTCCAGCGTCGTCTCGCCCTTTAGTGTGTTCAGGAACTCGCGGCCCGCAAGCGCTTCGGCCTTGTACGCGGCCGGGAATTCCGGCGTATCGACGATCTGCACGCCGGGCGCGCCGAACAGGCTGCCCGCGCCGCCGACGACCAGCAGCCGCGGCGTCTCGCCTCCGCTCGCCTGGCCCGCGGCCTTGACCGCCTCGATGATGCGGCGGGGGTCGTTGCCGTGGAACTTCAGCGAACTGATCACGGCGTCGTGTCCCGCGAGGGCCCGCGCGAGCGCGTCGGCCTGTGCGACGTCGATATTCTTCGCGGTCAGGCCCGCGCGCGCGGGCAGACTTTCGGCGCTGCGGGCGAGGGCGGTCACGCGGTGGCCGCGTTGCAGCGCTTCATCGGTGAGGCGGGTGCCGACGTTGCCGGTGGCACCGAGAATGGCGATATTCATGGTCTTCCTTGTCGCGTCAAAAAAATGTGAAACTAAAGTAGTTACACATCAGGGTAAAAAAATCAGCGCTTGCGGCGCTGGCCGGCGCGCTCGACATCGGCGAGCATGCCTGCAATCGTGACTTCCGCGAGCGCCGCGTCCATGGCCGCCTGCGCACGGTCGGCGACATTGCGCAGCGCGCCCGTGATCTCGCGCCCGACCAGGCACGCGGGATTCGGCGCGCTCTGGTGCAGCGTGATCAGCGCGCTGGTCTCCACGGCCCGGAATACCTCGAGCAGCGTGATCGACGCGGCGGGGCGCGCCAGCATCGCGCCGCCCGTGCTGCCCATCGTGGTCGAGACGAAGCCGGCGTCGGTCAGCGCGCCGATCATGCGCCGGATCAACGCGGGGTTCGTGCCGACACTGCCCGCGATCAGCGACGAGGGCAGCGGTTCCTCGGCCTGCGCGAGCAGAGTGAGGATATGGACCGCGACGGCGAAACGGCTGCTGGTGCTCATGCTGAAATGTCTTGATGTGAAACTATGGTAGTTACAGATGGCGGGGTATGTCAAGCCGGTACAAGATAATGCCGGAATCGCCACTGTTTGCTGATACACTCATTCACGATGCATTCAGGTGTTGGATTCAGGTGTCCCGAGTGCAGACCGATATAAGAGAGAAGAAGGGAGTTTCGATTGATCAGGGATTGCTGGCGTCGCAGAGATAACCGCGCGGACAACAAAAAACCCGCAAGCTCGAAAGCGTTGCGGGTTCTTTGCAGGAATATCCTTGGTGCCCAGGAGAGGACTCGAACCTCCACAGTGTTGCCACCGCTAGGACCTGAACCTAGTGCGTCTACCAATTCCGCCACCTGGGCAGGTGTCGAAACAACCGAAGCGGCCATTATAGCGACCGTATAACGTTTGTCAAATAGTTTCCAAAAATTGAATCAGAACAACTATCCGATCCCAAGCCGGGAAGAAATCCTCGGCGTGCTCAGAACTTCGGGGTCGCCGCAGTCGGCCGGCGATATCGCCAAGGCCCTCTCCGTCACGCGCAAGGAGCATGACGGCTTTCAGAAGCGCCTCGCGGCCATGGAGCGCGACGGTCAGATCGAACTGAACCGAAAAGGCCGCTACGAACTCGCGCACCAGCCGAATTTCGTGCTCGGCCGTGTGCAGGGCCATCGCGATGGCTTCGGCTTCCTGATCCGCGACGATGGCGAGGACGATGTCTTCCTGCCCGAGCGCGAACTGCAGAAGGCCATGCACAACGATCGCGCGCAGGTGCGCGTGATCGGCTACGACCGCCGCGGACGTCCGGAAGGGCAGATCGTCGAAATCGTCGAACGCGCGAACCGTTACGTGATCGGCCGCCTGTTATCGGAGAACGGCGTGCTCGTCGTGGCGCCCGAGGACAAGCGCATCGGCCAGGACATCCTCATTCCGCCGAAGTCGCAGGGCAAGGCGCGTGTGGGCCAGGTGGTGAGCGTGGAGCTCGTCGAATGGCCGGACCGCTACGTGCAGCCCGTGGGCCGCGTGGTGGAAGTGCTCGGCGATATCGACGATCCGGGCATGGAGATCGAGATCGCGGTGCGCAAGTACGGCGTGCCGCATCAATTCTCCGATGCCGCCGCCAAGGAAGCGCAGGCGCTGCCCGACGTGGTGCGCCAGTCGGACCTCGATCACCGCATCGACTTGCGCGATGTGCCGCTGGTCACGATCGACGGCGAGGACGCGCGCGACTTCGACGATGCCGTGTACTGCGAGCCCGTGAAGATCGGTCGCACGAAGGGCTGGCGCCTGATCGTGGCCATCGCGGACGTGTCGCATTACGTGCGTCCGGGCTCGCCGCTCGATGCCGACGCGCTCGATCGCGCGACGTCGGTCTACTTCCCGCGCCGCGTGATTCCGATGCTGCCGGAGAAGCTCTCGAACGGACTGTGCTCGCTCAACCCGCAGGTGGACCGTCTGTGCATGGTCTGCGATGCGGTGATCACGAGCAAGGGCGAGGTCAAGGGCTACCAGTTCTATCCCGCCGTGATGCATTCGGCCGCGCGCCTGACCTATAACGAGGTCTGGGCCGTGCTGTCGAACACTAAGGGCCCCGAGGCCCACAAGCGTGGCGAACTCGTGCCGCATCTGCAGAACCTGTACGAACTGTTCCAGGTCCTGCTGAAGGCGCGCCGCGAGCGCGGCGCGATCGACTTCGACACGACCGAGACCTATATCGTCTGCAACGCGCAGGGCAAGATCGAGCAGATCCTGCCGCGCACGCGCAACGATGCGCACCGCCTGATCGAGGAGTGCATGCTCACGGCCAACGTGTGCGCGGCCGACTTCCTCGAGCGGTTCAAGCATCCGACGCTCTATCGCGTGCATGCGGGGCCGGGCGAGGAGAAGCTCAAGAACCTGCGCGAGTTCCTGAAGACCGCGGGCCTGTCGCTCGGCGGCGGCGACAAGCCGCAGGCGTCCGACTACGCCGAGGTCATGGACAAGATCAAGTCGCGTCCCGATGCGCCGATGCTGCAGACGATGCTGCTGCGCTCGATGCAGCAGGCCGTCTACAGTCCCGACAATATCGGCCACTTCGGCCTCGCGTACGAAGCCTACGCGCACTTCACGAGCCCGATCCGGCGCTATCCGGATCTGCTCGTGCATCGCGCGATCAAGGCGGTGCTCGCGCATACGAAGTACCAGCCGGCCTTTGCGCCGGGCACCGAGTTCAATACCTCGATCTCCCCGAAGGCCCGCCGCATGCAGGCCAAGGATGCCGAGCAGCGTGCCGAGGCCACGGCCGCGCGCGCGCGCCGCAACGAGGCCATCTGGGACGAACTGGGCTTGCACTGCTCGGCCAACGAGCGCCGTGCCGACGAGGCATCGCGCGACGTCGAGGCGTGGCTCAAGTGTTACTTCATGCGCGACAAGCTCGGCAGCGATTTCGCAGGCACGGTCAGCGCCGTCACGTCGTTCGGCATCTTCGTGCAGCTCGACGAGCTGTATGTCGAGGGCCTCGTGCACGTGACCGAACTCGGCAGCGATTACTTCCAGTTCGACGAGGCACGCAACGAGTTGCGCGGCGAACGCACGGGCATCCGTTACCGGCTGACCGATCGCGTGCGCGTGCAGGTGTCGCGCGTGGACCTCGATGCGCGCAAGATCGACTTCCGTCTGGTGCAAGAGCCGTCGGCCAAGTCGCTGCGCGCGCGCGTGCCGGGTCCCGAGGCGCAACCGCGCGTGCCGGCGGCGCATGCGGTGCCGGCGCGCAAGAAGGGGCGCCAGCTTGCGGCACTGCTCGGCGGCACGTCGAAGCCCGAGGAATCGTTCGACGAGACGCTCGATCGCGTGATCGAGGAGCAGCCGGTGTTCGAGGCCGTGATCACGCCGATGAAGCCGAACGTCGCGCATGGCGGCCATGCCACGCACAAGACGCCGGGCGGCAAGCCCGCCAAGCGCGCGGCCAAGCCCAAGCCCGCGCATCTGGAGAAGCCGCGCAAGCCGGCGACCAAGGCCCGCGGCGCCAAGACGGCGACCAAGGGCCCGCGCGCGGCACGCAAGCGCTAGCGTGAGCCCGCTGCCGCGAGGCGCCTTCCTCGAGAGGGCGCCGGCGGCAGCGCGAGTCTCCTGTTGCGGGTGGTCGTTTGCCCGCGGTTTTTTCTTGCGCCCCGGGATATCCCCTACAATCCCGCCATGGCCAAGCAAAAACTCCTGATCGGCTTTCATGCCGTCACTGCACGCCTTCGCCAGGACGCGAAGGGTGTTTCCGATGTCTATATCGAAGCCTCGCGCCGTGACCGGCGCATGCAGGACTTCGTCAAACTCGCCGAAAGCCTCGGCGTGCGGCTCCATCCCGTCGATGCCGACCGCCTGCGTGGCATGGCGGGCACCGACCGTCACCAGGGCGTGGTCGCCCGCGCGGAAGAGGTATCCCTCGCGCTGAACCTCGACGAGCTGCTCGACGGTATCGAGGGCACGCCGCTGCTGCTGATTCTCGATGGCGTGACGGACCCGCATAACCTCGGCGCCTGCCTGCGCGTGGCCGATGGCGCGGGCGCGCACGCCGTGATCGCGCCGAAGGACCGCAGCGTCGGTCTCAACGCGACCGTGGCCAAGGTGGCCAGTGGCGCTGCCGAAACCGTGCCCTATATCACCGTGACCAATCTCGCGCGCACGCTGCGCGAACTGCAGGAACGCGGCATCTGGGTGGTCGGCACCGCCGACGGCACCGACAAGTCGCTGTACGACATCGACTTCAAGGGACCGATGGCGATCGTGATGGGCGCGGAAGGCGAGGGCATGCGCCGCCTGACGCGCGAGACCTGCGACGAGCTGGTCGGCATTCCGATGGCCGGCGGTGTGGAAAGCCTCAACGTGTCCGTCGCCAGCGGCGTGTGCCTGTACGAGGCGGTGCGCCAGCGGCGCTTGCCGAAGTAAGCGTCGAGCACGCGATGGATGCCAACGCGCTGGCCGAGGCGCGCGCGCGGATCGCGCAGGCGCGCAACGTCTTCGTGCTGACCGGGGCGGGGATTTCCGCCGAGTCCGGCGTGCCGACGTTTCGCGATGCGCTGACCGGGCTCTGGGCCCGGTTCGATCCCGAGGAACTCGCTACCGAAGCCGCATACCGGCGCCAGCCGGCGCTCGTATGGCAATGGTACGAGCACCGGCGCGCGCTGGTTGCGGCGACGCATCCCAATCCGGCACACGACGCGCTGGTGTGGCTGGCCGCGCGCAAGCCGGTGACGCTGGTCACGCAGAACGTTGACGGGCTGCACCAGCGGGCCGGCAGCGAGCATGTGGTCGAGCTGCACGGCAACCTCTTCGCCAACAAGTGGCTCGACGGCTGCGGCCGGTGCGATACGGTCGAGCCCACGCCCGGCGAGCCGCCGCGCTGCGCCCTGTGCGGGGCGCTGATGCGGCCCGGCGTGGTGTGGTTCGGCGAAGATCTGCCGCGCGTGGCGCGCTATCGCGCCGAATACGCGGCCGAACACAGCGACCTGTGCCTCGTGGTGGGAACGTCGGGGATGGTTTATCCGGCGGCGGCGCTGCCGGGCGTGGCGAAGGACAACGGTGCCACGGTGATCGTCGTCAATCCGCAGCCATCGGTGCTCGATCAGACCGCGGATATCGTGCTGGCGGGCGCGGCAGGGGAGACCCTGCCGCTGCTGTGGGCGGAATAACGCGTTACTGGCGCGCCATTTCGCCGATCAATGCTTCGAGCTTGACCGCATCGGCCGCGAACAGGCGGATGCCCTCGGCGAGCTTTTCGGTGGCCATCGCATCTTCATTGAGTTGCCAGCGGAACGCGGCCTCGTCGGCGGCGATGCGCGCGATATTTGCCGCATGCGCGTGGCCGACCGAGAGCTTGCGCTCGACCGCCGGGCCTTCCACATTGAGCTGTTCGAGCAGGTCGGGGCTGATGGTCAGCAGGTCGCAGCCCGCGAGCGACAGGATCTGCGCGGTGCTGCGGAAGCTCGCGCCCATCACCTCGGTCTCGTGGCCGAACTTCTTGTAGTACTCGTAGATCTGGCGCACCGATCGCACGCCCGGGTCGTTGTCGCCGCCATTCGCCACGGCATCCCACTTGTCGCCGGCCTGCTTCTTGTACCAGTCGAGAATACGGCCGACGAACGGCGAGATCAGCTGGGCGCCGGCCTCCGCGCATGCCACCGCCTGCGCGAGCGAGAACAGCAGCGTCATGTTGCAGCGGATGCCGTCGCGCTGGAGCACCTCCGCCGCGCGGATGCCTTCCCACGTCGAGGCGATCTTGATCAGCACGCGTTCGCGCGCAATGCCGCGCTGCTCGTACAGCGTGATCAGATGGCGCGCCTTTTCCACGGTGGCGGCGGTGTCGAACGACAGCCGCGCATCGACCTCGGTGGACACGCGGCCCGGCACGATCGCGAGGATCTCGAGCCCGAACGCGATCAGCAACTGGTCCATGACGGCGTCCTTGCCCGAGCCGCCGTGATCGCGCACCGCGGCTTCGAGCAGCGGGCGGTACTCGGGCTTCTGCACGGCCTTCAGGATCAGCGACGGATTCGTCGTCGCGTCCTGCGGCTTGTACTGCTTCATCAGCTGGAAGTCGCCGGTGTCGGCCACCACCGTCGTGAACTGCCTCAGTTGTTCGAGCTGGGTCATGATCGTGCGGGATGAACTGCGGGGTAACGGGCAGGAGCGCATGCGAACCGGCTCCCGGGGAACGGCTCATTGTACCGTCGCGTGACCTCCGTCCAACAGAGGGTGCCGTCCGACACGGGCAGGACTTCGCGATCCGCTACACTACGCGTTTTCCCTCAAGCAACCGGCAGTTGTCATGACTCAGGACGAACTCAAGGCGCTGGTGGCCCAGGCCGCCGCGGATTATGTGAAGCAGGAAGTGCCCGTCGGCGCGGTACTCGGCGTCGGCACCGGTTCCACCGCGAATCTCTTCATCGACGCCGTGGCCGGGTTCAAGGAGCGTTTCTCGGGTGCCGTCTCGAGCTCCGAGGCGTCCACGCGCCGCCTGCAACAGCATGGCTTCGAGGTGCTGGACCTCAACGAGGTCGACGAGATTCCCGTCTACGTCGACGGCGCCGACGAGATCGACGCGTCGGGCGCGATGATCAAGGGCGGTGGCGGCGCGCTCACGCGCGAGAAGATCGTGGCCTCGGTGGCCGCGCGATTCGTGTGCATCGCCGATGGCAGCAAGCTCGTCGAGACGATGGGCACGTTCCCGCTGCCCGTCGAAGTGGTGCCGATGGCACGCGCGGCCGTGGCCCGCAAGCTGGCGGCGCTGGGCGGCCAGCCGCGTCTGCGCATGACCAAGGAAGGCGGCATCTACAAGACCGACAACGGCAACGTGATTCTCGACGTGTCGGGCCTGAAGATCACGCAGCCCAAGGCGCTGGAAGAGCAGATCAACCAGTTGCCCGGCGTGGTCACGGTCGGCCTGTTCGCGCTCCGCGGCGCCGATGTGCTGCTGCTCGGCACCGCGGACGGCGTGCGCCGCACCGATTACTGATCGCAACGTCCGGGTCGGCGCCGCAATCAGCGCGGGTTCAGCGCTGAATCTGCGTTCTCGCGGCGGCCCGGCCTGAAGATCCTTTCGTTTTCCGATCGGCCGAGCGTTTCGTGGCGCGCGACGCCCCGGCGCGCTGGCGATGGCATACGCCCATCTGGTCGGCGAACGACGCCGGCGCCGTCGAGCGTAGCTGATACGCCATCGTGTCGGCCGCCAGCGGCAGGAACACCTGGTCCCGCTGCGGCGTCCACCGCACCCATTGCAGTCCGTTCGCCTCGGCTGGCGCAGCGCCGCCCGGGAGACCCTGCGCGCTATCGGGCAACGTCCGCACGGGCCGGTTGAGATGCCGGTTGCGGACCGATGGTCCCGTCATATCCAGCGTCTCCGTATGCAGCGTGCCGCGATGGACCTGGCCACCGGTTTGCGGATCGAGCCGCATGTTCGGATGCTGGCACCGCCACCGGCCGTCCGGCAGCGCGGCGGGCACATGCTCCGCCGATCGCATGACGACGATGCCCGAGGCGCCATCCGTTGCCGGGAGCGTTGCGCCGTCAGGGCGACCGACATCCCCCATATAGAGCGCGAGGTCGCCGGGTTTGCCCGACACATGGAGCCGGCCCGCGGGCCTGCCGTCGGCGATGACCGTGAAGACGCCCGGCCAGCGGGTCTGGTCCGCGGGCTCCAGCTTTCGCGCGGGTTGGCTCGCCCCTGCCGCAGCCGCGAGGCAGTCCTTGCCCTGGCATTCCCAGATGGCGCCCGACCGCTCGATGCGGAGCTGGCCCGCGTCGAGGCCGCCCGGCGATGTCCGGACCGGCGCCGCCCCTTCGCGATGCCGCACGTAGTAGTAGACCCCGGCAATGGAAGCCACGGCGGGCAGTTCGGTGGCGGCCGATGCGTGCAGCACGCCCGCCAGTCGCGTCCCGCGCGATGTCGCCGTGCCGGCAGCGTCGGCATTGGGCAGGCCGGAGAGTCCGCCGCTGAGCTTGTCCGCGTCACGCGTAAAGCGGAAGGTGACGCCGCGCAGGCGCGCGGTCATGGTCTCTGGCGGCGGCGCGTCGTTGTCGGCCACGAACTGCCGGGCCGTGTATTCGCCGTGCCGGACCGTATAGCTGCCGACGATCGCGCCCCGCAGCCCGGAAGGGGCGTCTTCGAAGCGCACATGGACCTTGCCGGCGCTCGGGGCGTCCACGGTGACCACGGCGGTGCCGCCGAACGACAGCGGACCGCGATAGGTGACGGGCTTTGTTTCGGCGGCGCCCTGCGCCAGGGCAGTGCCTGCGGTGGCCACGGCCGACAGCATTCCCGCAGCGAGTTTCGAGGCTAGCGTCACGTTCGCACTCCTTCATGTGTGGAAAGGAGCGCCAGCGTAGCGAGCGTCAGAGGTTTCTGACCTTGATGTTTCTCAAGAAGCGTAAAGGTCCGGCGTGCCGTCGGAGCGCTTTCGGAAAAGGATGACTTCCGCGTAGGCGGGACATCGCGTTGCGGCCAGAAAATGGCCAAAAAAAGAGGTGTCCGAAGACACCTCTCGTCAGGCGGTGCGCCAGCGGCTTATGCCGACGGCGGCGGCACGTAGCCGACGGCCTGATCGGCGCCGTCGCCGAAGAAATACTTTTCGGTCTGCTTGAGCAGGTATTGGCGCGCGCGCACGTCCGCCATGTTCAGGCGGTTTTCGTTGATCAGCATCGTTTGATGCTTGAGCCAGCCGGCCCAGGCTTCCTTCGAGACACCTTGCCAGATCTTCTTGCCGAGTTCGCCCGGCAGCGGCGGGAAGTCGAGGCCTTCGGCTTCCTTGTTCAGCTTGATGCAATGGACCATGCGGGCCATAAGGGACTCCAGTTTTTTTCGTGTGGCGGTATTGTAGCCAAGGCGGGCGAAGACCGGTCTTGCCCCTGCGCGCCTTACAGTTTCTTCATCAGCACCATCGACTTGCGCTGCCAGTTGTACAGCTTGCGCTTGTCCTCGGGCAGGTCGTCCACGGTGGCATGGACGAAGCCACGCTTGAGGAACCAGTGTTCGGTACGCGTGGTGAGCACGAACAGGCGCTCGAGACCCAGCGCGCGGGCGCGGCGCTCGATGCGCTTGAGCAGGCGCTCGCCGTCGCCGGTGCCCTGGGCTTCGGAGGACACGGTCAGGCATGCCATCTCGCCCATGTTCTCGCGCGGGAATTCGTACAGCGCCGCGCAGCCGAACAGCACGCCATCGTGCTCGATGACCGAGAAGTTGCCGATATCGCGTTCGATCAGGTGGCGGCCGCGCGGTACCAGCGTGCCGTCCGCTTCCAGCGGCGCGATCAGTTGCAGGATGCCGCCGACGTCGTCGAGCGTCGCTTCGCGCAGGCTCTCGAGGTCGGAGTCGGAGATCATCGTGCCCACGCCGTCGTGCAGGAACAGTTCCAGCAGCACCGAGCCGTCCTGCGCGAACGGGATCAGGTGCGCGCGGGGCACGCCGCCCTTGAGCGCCTTGACCAGATGCTGGAGGTAATAGGCGACGTCGGGCGGCAGATGGTTGTTCTGGAGCCGTTCGACGGCCGTGCGCAGCGACATCTCGGGCATCAGCTTGCCGACGGGATCGGGCACGCCGGGCACCTCGGTGATGAAGATCAGCTTGTCGGCGCGGAGCGCGCTTGCGGTGGCGCTGGCCACGTCTTCCATCGAGAGGTTGAACGCCTGGCCGGTGGGCGAGAAGCCCAGCGGGGAGAGCAGGACGACCTTGCCGTGGGACAGCGACATGCGCATCGATTCGCCGTCTACCTTGCGGACGAGGCCCGTGTGCTGGTAATCGACGCCGTTGACGATGCCGACGGGGCGCGCGGTGATGAAGTTGCCGGAGATCACCGAGAGTTGGGCACCGGCCATCGGCGTGTTCGGCAGGCCCTGGCTGAAGGCGGCTTCGATGTCGAGCCGCAGTTCGCCGGCGGCTTCCTTCGCGCATTCGAGCGCGGCGTTGTCGGTAATGCGCACGCCATCGGCGTAGCGCGACTCCACGTGGCGCAGCGCGAGTTGCTCCTCGACCTGGGGGCGAGAGCCGAACACGAGCACGATCTGCATGCCCATGGCGTGGAGCAGGGCTACGTCGTTGACGAGCGCGGTCAGCACGCCGGCCTTGACCAGTTCGCCGCTGAAGGCGATGACGAAGGTCTTGCCGCGGAACGAGTGGATGTAGGGCGCGACGGCGCGGAGCCAGTCGACGAATTGCTGGCGGTCGGGGCCGGAGGCGTCGGTGTCGGCGCTGGCGGCCGATGACGGGATCGGCGTCGCGGGCGCGCTCACGGGCAATACGGGGGACAGCGCGGCGGGGGGCTCTGCGGGGGGCTCCGCTGCGTCGGGGGATGTGTCGGTTCGTGCGTTCATGCGGCGGATTATAATCCCCGCCAATGTCAGCACAACGTCCTGCCCAGCCTCCCGGCAAGCCATCGCAGCCCGGCGGCAAGCCTACTCCTCGAACGACCCGCGAATCGGTGCCCGCGCCGGGGCAAGGGAACGCGCCTCGCAATGCGCCCGAACGGCCGCCGGGGCCGTCCCGCCCGGCACAATCGCCGCCCGCCGCAGGCGCACCGCGCCCGTCCCACGACGGCGAACCCACGCGCGATGGGCAATCCGCCCGCGACGCCCGCCCGCCACGCGAAGGCCAGTCCGCGCGCGATGGGCAGTCCGCCCGCGACGCTCGCCCGCCACGCGAAGGCCAGCCCACACCCGATGGGCAGTCCGCCCGCGACGCTCGCCCGCCACGCGAAGGCCAGCCCGCACCCGATGGGCAATCCGCCCGCGACGGTCGTCCGCCACGAGACGGCCAGCCCGCACCCGACGGGCAGTCCGCCCGCGACGGTCGTCCGGCCCGAGAGGGGCAGCGCGCACGTCAGGCGCAGTCGGCTCGCGAGGGGCAGTCGGCCGATGGCGGCCGTGCGGCGCGAGCGGGGCAGGCCGCGCGTGAGGCCCAGTCGGCCCGCGACGGTCGTCCGGCGCGAGACGGGCAGCCCGTGCGCGAGGGGCAGTCGGCCGATGGCGGCCGTCCGGCGCGAGAGGGGCAGGCCGCGCTAGAGGCGCAGTCCACCAACGGCGGTCGTCCGGCGCGAGACGGGCAGCCCGTGCGCGATGGGCAGTCGGCCGACGGCGGTCGTCCGGCGCGAGGCGGGCAGTCGGGGCGCGAGGCGCAGTCGGGGCGTCAGGCGCAGTCGGGGCGTGAGCCGTCGGCCGGGCGTGACGGCCGGCCCCCGCGGCCGCCGCGGATGGCGAACCCATTGCCGCCCATCACATTCCCGGAAGCGCTACCGGTTTCGGCGCGCCGCGACGAGATCGCCGCCGCGCTGCTGGCCAACCAGGTCGTGATCGTCGCCGGCGAGACCGGCTCGGGCAAGACCACGCAGTTGCCCAAGATCTGCCTGTCGATCGGCCGCGGCCCCGTGTGCGCCGGCGACCCCCCGGGCAAGACCGGCGGCCTCATCGGCCACACCCAGCCCCGCCGGATCGCGGCCACCTCCACCGCCAAGCGCATCGCGCAGGAACTCGGCTCGCCAGTCGGCGAGCACGTCGGCTACCAGGTGCGCTTCAACGACACGATGTCCCCGGGCGCGTCCATCAAGCTGATGACCGACGGCATCCTGCTGGCGGAGACGCAGAACGACCCGCTGCTGCGCGCATACGACACGATCATCATCGACGAGGCCCACGAACGCAGCCTCAACATCGACTTCCTGATCGGCTACCTGCGCCAGATCCTGCCGAAGCGTCCCGACCTCAAGATCATCATCACCTCGGCGACGATCGACGCGAAACGCTTCGCCGAGCATTTCGCGCACAACGGCAAGCCCGCGCCGGTCATCGAGGTCAGCGGCCGCCTGTATCCGGTGGAGGTGCGTTACCGCCCGATCCGGGAGGACGCCGCGCCCAACGGGAGCACGCCCCCGACGCCGAAATCCGCACAGGCGAAGGAGCGCGACCTCTACGACGGCATCGTCGATGCCGTCGACGAACTGTGCCGCCTGGGCCCGGGCGACGTGCTCGTATTCCTGCCCGGCGAGCGCGAGATCCGCGAAACCGCCGAGGCGCTGCGCAAGCACCACCCGCCCCACACCGAGATCCTGCCGCTGTTTGCAAGACTGTCCGTGCAGGAGCAGGAGCGCGTGTTCAAGCCCTCGGGCGCGCGCCGCATCGTGCTGGCCACGAACGTCGCCGAGACCTCGCTCACGGTGCCCGGCATCCGCTACGTGGTGGACACGGGCCTCGCGCGCGTCAAGCGCTATTCGTACCGCAACAAGGTCGAGCAACTGCAGATCGAAGCCATCTCGCAGGCCGCGGCCAACCAGCGCGCGGGCCGCTGCGGCCGCGTGGCGGACGGCGTCTGCATCCGCCTGTACGAAGAGAGCGACTTCGCGGGCCGCCCGCGCTTCACCGATCCGGAAATCCTGCGCTCGTCGCTCGCGGCCGTCATCCTGCGCATGAAGGCGCTGCGGCTCACGGACATCGAGTCGTTCCCGTTCATCGAGCCGCCGCTGGGCCGCGCGGTGGCCGACGGCTACCAGCTGCTCCAGGAACTCGGTGCCGTCGATGACGCGAACCAGCTGACCGCCACGGGCCGCCAGCTGGCCAAGCTGCCGCTCGACCCGCGCGTGGCGCGCATGATCCTGGCCGCGCGTGAGCAGCATTGCCTGCGCGAAGTGCTGATCATCGCGAGCGCGCTGTCCGTGCAGGACCCGCGCGACCGTCCGCAGGAGGCGCAGGAAGCCGCCGATCAGGCCCACCGCAAGTTCTTCGACGACCGGTCCGACCTCCCTTCGGAATTCCTCGGCTGGGTCAAGCTGTGGAAGTGGTTCGAGGACGCCGTCGCGCACAAGAAGAGCAACAAGCAGCTGCAGGACCAGTGCCGCGCCAACTTCCTTTCGCATCTGCGGCTGCGCGAATGGCGCGACGTCCATTCGCAGCTGATGACGACGGTAACGGAGCAGGGCTGGCGCCTCAACGAGAGCGAGCCCACGTACGAGCAGGTGCACAAGGCGCTGCTGACGGGCCTGCTCGGCAATATCGGCTGCAAGCTGGACGAAGGCGATTCGCGCGGGCGCGAGTATCTTGGCGCGCGCGGCATCAAGTTCCACCTGTGGCCGGGCTCGCTGATCGCGAAGAAGGTCGGCCGCTGGATCATCGCGGCCGAGCTCGTCGAGACTAGCCGCCTGTTCGCGCGCACGCTCGCGCGCATCGAGCCCGAATGGCTGGAACAGGTGGGCAAGCATCTGCTGAAGGTCAGCTGGAGCGATCCGCACTGGGAGAAGAAGGCCGGCCAGGTGCTCGCGCTCGAGCGCGCCACGCTGTACGGACTCGTCGTCTACCAGCACCGGCGCATCCACTACGGGCCGATGAACCCGGCGGAAGCGCGCGAGCTATTTATCCGGCGCGCCCTCGTGGAAGGGGAGTTCGACACGCGGCTACCGTTCTACGCGCATAACCAGCGGCTCGTGCGAGAGATCGAGAACCTCGAGCACAAGTCGCGCCGGCAGGACGTGCTGGTCGATGACGAACTGATCTACGCGTTCTACGACCGCGCGGTGCCGGCCGACATCTACAACCAGGTGTCGTTCGAGAAGTGGTACGAAGCCGAGTCCGGGAAGGATCGCAAGCTGCTGTACCTGAACCGCGACGAGCTGATGCGGCACGAGGCCGCCGGCATCACCACGGACCTCTTCCCGAAGACGATGGCGGTCGCGGGCGTGGACATGGGGCTCACCTACCATTTCGAGCCTGGCAGCCATCGCGACGGCGTGACGCTGACCGTGCCGCTGTACGCATTGAACCAGGTACGCCCCGAGCGCGCGGAATGGCTCGTGCCCGGCATGATCAAGGAGAAGGTGCATCTGCTGCTGAAGTCGCTGCCGCAGAAGCTGCGCCGCCATTGCGTGCCACTGCCCGACTATGCGGCGGGCTTCGTCGCGCGCCAGCCCTTCGGCGAGGGCGATCTGCTCGACGTGCTCATTGCCGATATCCGCGAACAGACGGGCACGATGATCAAGCGCGCGGACTTCAAGCTGGAAACGCTGCCCGCGCACCATGCGATGAACTTCAAGGTCATCGACGAACACGGCCGCCAGCTCGACATGGGCCGCAACCTCGCGCAATTGCGCGCGGAGTTCGGCGGGCAGGCGCAGCAGTCGTTCCAGACCATCGCGGCGCGGGATGTGCCGGCGGCCGAAGCCGGCCAGTACGAGAACCTCACGTCATGGTCGTTCGGGGAACTGCCGGAACTGCTCGAGATCCGCAAGGGCAGCCAGACGCTGTTCGGCTACCCCGCGCTCGTCGATCACGGCGATCATTGCGACGTCGAGGTTTTCGACGATCCGCAGGAGGCCGCGCGCGTGCACCATGCGGGCCTGCGCCGGCTGTTCGCACTGCAGCTGCGCGAGCAGGTCAAGTTCATCGAGAAGAACGTGCCGAACCTGCAGCAGATGGCCATGCAGTACATGACGCTGGGCACGCAGGAACAGTTGCGCGAGCAGATCGTGCAGGTGGCGCTGGACCGCGCGTGCCTGCAGGCGCCGCTGCCGCGCAACGAGGCCGAGTTCAACACGCGCAAGGACGAGGGTCGCGCGCGGCTGTCGCTGCTCGCGCAGGAAATCGCGCGGCTCGTCGGCAGCATCCTGGCCGAGTACGCGGGCCTGCCGCGCAAGCTGCTGCAGGCCAAGCCGTATGGCGCAACCTATCAGGACATGGAGGCGCAGCTCGGGCGATTGATGCACAAATCGTTCGTCATCGATACGCCGTACACGCAGCTCGTGCACTATCCGCGCTACCTGAAAGGCATGGCGATGCGCGTGGACAAGCTCAAGGGCGATGCCGCGCGCGATGCGCAGCGGCTGCAGGAGATGACGCCGCTCATCCAGCAGTGGCAGCGCGCCGAAAAGCAGCTGCGCACGCAGGGCCGCGGCGCCGCCGACGCGCGGCTCGACGAATTCCGGTGGATGCTGGAGGAGTTGCGCATCGCACTTTTTGCGCAGGAATTGCGAACCCCTGTGCCCATGTCGGTCAAACGACTCCAGAAGGTCTGGGAGTCCATGCAGCGCTGAAGCGGCGACAGGGACACGCGATGGTAAGAAATTATGTGGCGTCATCGAAAAGTGGCGCCCAAACGTTAGAATGCGCGATTCGTCATCAGTGAACGGTCTTATGCTCGTCGGAATGCGTCGTGTGACTCGTTGGAGTCGTGGAGTGGCTGGCGCGATTGGCGCCGCGGCCCTCGGTCTGGGTTTGGGACTGGCCCTCGCCGCGCCCGCGCGGGCCGAGGTCGTCGTAGTGCTCAATTCGGGTGACGCTACCGTCACGCTGATCGACAAGGATACGCAAAAGGTCCTCGAGACCTTTCCGGTCGGCAAGGAGCCGCACCACCTGATTGCCACGCCCGACGACAAGTCGCTGATCGTGGCGAACGCGGTCGGCAACGACCTCGTGTTCGTCGATCCGGTCACGGGCAAGGTGCAGCAGCGTGTGCCCAATATCGACGACCCGTATCAGATCGGCTTCTCGCCGGACCAGAAGTGGTTCGTGGCCACGGGCAACCGGCTCGACCGCGTCGATGTCTACCGCTGGGATGGCCACGCGCTCAAGATCGCCAAGCAGTTCCCGCTCGGCCGCACGCCGAGCCACATCGCGTTCACGGCGGACAGCAAGATCGCGTTCATCACGCTGCAGGACTCGAACCAGATAGCCGCGATCGACCTGACCACGCTCAACGTGATGTGGGTCATGGAAGCGGGCTCCGCGCCCGCGGGCGTCTGGGTCACGCCGGACCAGAAATACCTGCTCGTGGGCATGACCGGGGCGGACTATGTCGCCGTCATCGACTGGCATACGCGTACCGTGGTCAAGCAGATCCAGACCGGGAAGGGCGCGCATAATTTCCGCGCGGTGGGCGACCGCCGCCATCTGTTCCTGACCAATCGCGTGTCCGGCACCATCAGCATCATCGACCAGCAGACGCTGTCGAAGGTAGGGGACATCACGGGCCTGCCGCCCGGTCCCGACGACATGGAACTGACCGCCGACGGCAAGACGCTCTGGGTATCGTGCCGCTGGGCGCGTTCGGTGGCCCTCGTCGATGTCGCCACGCGCAAGGTCGTGAAGACGATTCGCGTCGGCAAGTCTCCGCACGGTATCTATTTCCGCACGCGCGCGCCGCTCTACTGAACGAACCATCATGCGCAAGATCCTGACGGTGCTGGCTTCGGCCGTGGCGGTTGCCGCGGGCGCGGCCGCATGGATGGCGGCCGCGCCGGCCATCGCGGCCCCGGCGACAGATAACGCCGCCTGCCGCGCGGGCACGCTGTACCTGACGTTCGACACGGGCAGCATGAGCCAGGCCGAACTCATCGCGCGCACGCTGCGCAAGCACCATATCCGCGCGACGTTCTTCCTGGCCAACGAGCCCACGATCCATCGCGACAGTTCCCTCGACCCGAGCTGGGCGCCATACTGGAAGTCACTGGCGGCCGATGGGCATGTGTTCGGCACGCACACGTTCGATCACGTCTACTTTCGCGCGGTGCGCGACGGCAAGGTGATCATGCGTCCGCAGTTCGGCGCCGAAGGCGGCAGGGACGTGGCGATGACGGCCGAGACGTTCTGCGGGGAGTTGCGCCGCAGCGCGCAGGCGTTGCAATCGATGACCGGTCAGCCGATGGCGCCGCTGTGGCGCGCGCCCGGCGGCCATACGTCGCCGCAGACGCTGCAGTGGGCGGAGCAGTGCGGTTTCAAACACGTGGCCTGGGCGCCGGCCGGCTTTCTCGGTGACGAGCTGTCGTCGGAACGCTTCCCGAACGACAAGCTGCTGGCCCGCGCGCTGCGCGACCTGCGCGATGGCGACATCACGATGGCGCACCTCGGTATCTGGTCGCGCAGGGACCCGTGGGCGCCGGCGGTGCTGGACCCGCTGATCACGGGGCTCGAGCAGAAGGGCTTCTGCTTTGCGACGCTGCGCGAGCATCCCGCGTACAAGGCGTGGTTCGCGCAGCAGAAGAAGGAGGGCGCACGCTGATGTGGGACGCGTTCACCAACTGGATGTCGGGCTGGATCGGCCAGATCGAGGGCTCGGTGTTCCAGAACGTCGTGCTGCCCGTGGTCTACGATCTCGGCTTCGGCGGCTACGCGGAAGAGGCGTTCACGGGCACCGAATGGCTGCTCGCGGGCATCGTGCAGATCGCGGTGATGATCCTGATCCTCGGCCCGCTCGAGAAGCTGCGGCCGGTGGAGCCGGTGACGGACCGCCCCGCGGTCCGCGTGGACATCCTGTACACGATGATCCATCGGCTCGGGCTGTTCCGGCTCGCGATGTTCTTCGTGCTCGACCCGCTCAGCGACCTGATCGAAGGGCATCTGCGGCTGCTCGGCTGGCAGCGCATCAACGTCGAGGACTGGTGGCCCGCGGTCACGTCGTCGCCCATCGTCAGCTTCCTGATCTACCTGATGCTGTTCGACCTCGTCGACTACTGGTATCACCGTTTCTCGCACACTTACCGCTGGTGGTGGAGCCTGCATGCGCTGCACCATAGCCAGCGGCAGATGACGCTCTGGAGCGACAACCGCAATCACCTGCTCGACGATATCCTGCGCGACACCGTATTCGCGGTCATCGCGCTGGCGGTCGGCGTGGAACCGTCGCAGTACATCCTCCTGGTGGCGCTGTCGCAGCTGTTGCAGAGCCTCCAGCACGCGAACCTGCGCCTGCACTTTGGCTGGCTCGGCGAGCGGCTGCTGGTGTCGCCGCGCTTCCATCGCACGCATCACGCGGTGGGGCTCGGCCACGAGACGCCGGGCAAGGGCGGCAAGCCCATGCGCCTCGGCGGTTGCAATTTCGGCGTGCTGTTTCCGTGGTGGGACATGATGTTCGGCACGGCCGTGTTCACGGACCGGTACTACCCGACCGGCGTGCGCGACCAGATGCCGCCGCCGGCGGGGAAGAACCGCGACTATGGCCGCGGTTTCCTCGCGCAGCAGTGGTATGGCGTCAAGCGGCTGCTGCGTATCAATTGAGCAGCGGCCTGTGCTAGGCTCCTTGCCATGAACGATATCCTCCGCGCTTTCGGACGCGCCCTCGTCAGTCAGTTCCACCCCCGCATGCTCGCGCTCACCGTGCTGCCGTTCGTGCTGGCCACGGTGCTCTGGGGCGGGCTGCTGTGGTGGGGGTGGGAGCCGATCATGAACACCACGCGCCTGCTGCTGGAAGGCTCGGTGTTCACGAGCTGGATCTACGCGGCGCTCGATTGGCTGAACCTGCAGTCGCTGCGTTCCGTGGTGGCGCCGCTGTTCGTGCTGATGATCGCCGTGCCGCTCGTCATCGCGTCGATGCTGGTCTTTATCAGCCTGTGCTCGGTGCCGGCCGTGGTGCGGCACCTCGAACGCAGCTATCCCGATCTTGCCAAGTCGCACGGCGGCAGTGTGTTCGGCAGCGTCGTCGCGTCGTTCGGCAATACGTTCGTGTTCCTGCTGCTCGTGATCGTCACGCTGCCGCTGTGGCTGGTACCGCCGTTTTTCGCGCTGATTCCGCCGGTGCTGTGGGGCTGGCTGACCTACCGCGTGATGACCTACGACGCGCTGGCCGAGCATGCGACGGCGGAGGAGCGCAAGACGCTGATGAAGCGCCATCGCGGCGCGCTGCTGATGATCGGCATCGCCGTCGGCCTGCTGGGCTCCGCGCCCACGCTGCTGTGGGTCTGGTCGGCGATGATCATCTTCCTGTTTCCGGTCGTGCTCGTGGGGACGTTATGGCTCTACGTGCTGATCTTTATCTTCTCGGCATTGTGGTTCGGGCACTTCTGCCTGCGCGCGCTCGCACAACTGCGCGCGGAGCGGGTGGGCGCGGCCCCGCCGGCGCCGCCGGGCGGCGACATCATCGATCTTGCGCCGTCCGATATCCGGCGCATTGAACCATCCTGAAGCGGGGGCAAACATGGGTTTCGGCCTGATCGTCATCGGTGACGAGATTCTGTCGGGGCGGCGCGAGGACAAGCACATGCGCCGTGCCATCGAGTTCCTGGGCGCGCGGGGCCTGGCGCTGGAGTGGGCCGAGTATATCGGCGACGATCGCGAGCGCATCACGGCCACGCTGCGCCGCACGCTCGCGGGCAGCGACGTGGTGTTCTGCACGGGCGGGATCGGTGCAACCCCCGACGACCATACGCGCCAGTGCGCGGCGGCGGCGCTGGGCGTGCCGCTGGCCCTGCATCCGGAGGCGCGCGAGCTGATCGCGCAACGGATCGTGGAGACGGCCAACGGCGATCCGGTCAAGGCCAACCTCGACCTTCCGGAGAACCGGCACCGGTTCAAGATGGGCGAGTTCCCGGTCGGTGCGCGGATCATCCCGAACAGCTACAACCGCATTCCGGGCTTCTCGGTGGCGGACCATCACTTCATGCCCGGCTTCCCGGTGATGGCGTGGCCGATGATGGAGTGGGTGCTCGACCACTACTACTCGCACCTGTTTCACCTCGCGCGCGAACAGTCACGCGCGTTCTACGTGTTCGAAGCGCCCGAGTCCACGCTGACGCCGCTCATGGAGCAGGTGGAATCGGCGTTCGAGGGCATTCGCGTGTTCAGCCTGCCGTCGGTCGGCGACGTCAGCCGCGGCGACCGCTTTGCGCGGCGCCATATCGACCTGGGCGTCAAGGGCCCCGAGGCACTCGTGGGCCCGGCCTACGCGATGCTGCTGGACGGCGTGCGGGCCATGGGCTTCGAGATCGTGGAGCAGGGCTGATCAGGCGCCGTGCCACGGCAGGCCGCGGAAGCACCAGCCTTCCACGGTCTTGCGGTGATAGTGGTCGTCGCGCGGACCTTCGAACCCTTCCAGCACGTCCATCGCGTATTTGAAACCGGCTTCCGTCGCCACGCGCGCGGCGTGCTTCGAGCGCGCGGCGCTGCGGCACAGAAACAGCACGGGCGTGTCCTCGCCGACGCGGGCGCGCAGTTCGGTCACGAAGTTCGGATTCTGCGTGCCGCCCGGATAAGTGGACCATTCGACATGCGCGAACTGCGCGTCGGGCAGGTCCACGCCACCCACCCAGTCCAGTTCCGCCTGCGTGCGGACGTCGACGAGCACCGCCGTCGGGTCGGCCTGCAGCAGCGCATAGGATTCCTGCGGCGTCAGGGCGCCGAAGTAGGCAAGCTGGTTTTGCTGCTGGCGCGCCTTGGCGGCCTGAAGGAGATCGTCTCGGGTGGTCATCGCGAATGTCGGTATGGGGGTGAAGGAAGGGGGGATGAAAGGAATGGGCGCTATTCTAGCGCTCTCGTTCCTCGAAATTGCGACCGCGCATCGTTACGGTGCATTGGCACCAAACAAGTGCTTTCTCTTGCCTCTTGCACCATGTTGGTGTTTGATGGGTAAGGCGGCGCGACGCCGGGTAGCGGTGCATGAATCGCGCTTGCGGCACTTTGCCGATTGCATGCAATCCGGTATGGCGCGTCGCGGTGCGGGCTCGCGCGCAGGTGCACATTTTTCGGGACTTGCAGGTGCAAAGTTGGTTTTTGTTGGCATGCTTTCTGCTAACATTCCTCGTCCCTTTTGGGGCGGTTTCCACAGGGCTGGCGCGGGACCGTCTCAATAATGGCTTTCTCAGATTGCTGCTCAGATTCAGCCGAATTTCCAGGAGATAGGCATGGCCCAAAGCGTTGCAGATGTAATGAAGCTCGTGAAGGAAAACGACGTCAAGTTCGTCGATTTCCGCTTCACGGATACCAAAGGCAAGGAACAGCACGTCTCGGTGCCGACGTCGCACTTCGATGAAGACAAGTTCGAAAGCGGCCATGCATTCGACGGTTCGTCCATCGCCGGCTGGAAGGGTATCGAAGCTTCGGACATGCTGCTGATGCCGGATTCGAACACCGCTCACATCGATCCGTTCTATGAAGAGCCGACGCTGGTGCTCACCTGCGACGTGATCGAGCCGTCCGACGGCAAGGGTTACGACCGCGACCCGCGTTCGATCGCGCGCCGCGCGGAAGCCTACCTGAAGAGCTCCGGCCTGGGCGACGCCGCCTACTTCGGTCCGGAACCCGAATTCTTCATCTTCGACGGCGTGACCTGGAACGTCGATATGCAAGGCTGCTTCGTGAAGATCCAGTCCGAAGAAGCCCCGTGGTCGGCCGGCAAGGAATTCGAGCACGGCAACAGCGGTCACCGTCCGGGCAAGAAGGGCGGCTACTTCCCGGTTGCCCCGATCGACACGTTCCAGGACATGCGTTCGGAGATGTGCCTGATTCTCGAATCGCTGGGCATCCCCGTCGAAGTGCACCACCACGAAGTGGCTGGCCAGGGCCAGAACGAAATCGGCACGAAGTTCAGCACGCTGGTGCAACGCGCCGACTGGACGCAGCTGCAGAAATACGTGATCCAGAACGTCGCGCACACCTACGGCAAGACGGCCACGTTCATGCCGAAGCCGGTCGTTGGCGACAACGGTTCGGGCATGCACGTTCACCAGTCCGTGTGGAAGGACGGCCAGAACCTGTTCGCGGGCAACGGCTACGCCGGCCTGTCGGAATTCGCGCTGTACTACATCGGCGGCATCATCAAGCACGCTCGCGCGCTGAACGCGATCACGAACCCGGGTACCAACTCGTACAAGCGTCTGGTGCCGGGCTTCGAAGCTCCGGTGAAGCTGGCCTACTCGGCACGTAACCGTTCGGCGTCGATCCGTATTCCGTACGTCGCGAACCCGAAGGGCCGTCGTATCGAGACCCGTTTCCCGGATCCGCTGTGCAACCCGTACCTGGGCTTCTCGGCGCTGCTGATGGCCGGTCTCGATGGCGTGCAGAACAAGATCCACCCGGGCGAAGCTGCCGACAAGAACCTGTACGATCTGCCGCCGGAAGAAGACGCGAAGATCCCGACCGTCTGCGCGAGCCTCGACCAGGCCCTGGAACACCTCGACAACGATCGCGAGTTCCTGACCCGCGGCGGTGTGTTCTCGAACTCGATGCTGGACGCCTACATCGAGCTCAAGATGGAAGAAGTCACGCGTTTCCGCATGACGACGCACCCGATCGAGTTCGACATGTACTACTCGCTGTAAAGCGAGATCGCTCCGGATTGTGACCTGGCTTGCCGGGTTGTGACCGGACAACAGTAGCACCAGAAAGGGGCGGCCTCGGCTGTCCCTTTTTGTTTGGCGGCGCGGGATGCTCGCTAGAATGGGGCTCTTTTCATAATAACGGGGTCAATGTCCATGAACGATATCTGGGAAGCCGCCGGCGACGACGTCGCGCACCGTGGCGCGGCGCGGTCCGGGCGCGCGGCTACGCACCATCTTCGTGTTGCTTTCCCCATTGTGGGGCTCGCGCTGGTGCTGTCGATGTGGAACTCGCCGACCGCCGCGCAGTCTTCCGACGTGTATGTGTGCACGGGCCCGAACGGCGTGCCCGAGTACCGGAACGGCAATGCGGGCAAGGGCTGCAAGAAGCTGACGCTGCCCGACGTGGTGACGGTGCCCGGTGGCGCGCGTCCGCAGACGAGCCGGGGCACGGCGGGCGCGGCGTCGCCGACGTCGTTCCCGCGCGTGGACGGTGCCACGCAGAAGAGCCGCGACGGCGAGCGCCGCGGCGTGCTGGAGCAGGAGTTGCAGAGCGAAGAGGCCAAGCTGGCGGCCCTGCGCGCCGAGTACAACAACGGCGAGCCGGAACGTCAGGGCAACGAGCGCAACTATCAGAAATATCTCGATCGCACGGCTGCGCTGCGCGACGACATCGCGCGTAGCGAAGCGAATCTCGCGTCGCTGCGCCGCGAGCTATCCAACCTGAAGGACTGATCTCATGCGTCGCCTGATTCGCGGTGTTTCACGGAAGGTAACCGGGGCCGACCGCGCCAAGAACGATCCCGCGGTACAGGATCCCGCGACACAGGCGAGCCCCGAGCAGGCGTCAAACGTCGTACCGCTGGGCGACGTGACGTTCCACCCCGGGCTGGACGTGATTGCCAACCCGGTGCTGCTCGTGCGCGGGCCGGGCCTGCATGTCGTGTACGCCAATCCCGCGTCCGAGGCCGCGTTCGCGATGTCGCGGCGCGCGATGGTCGAGCTGACGCTGCCGGACCTGTTCGGCGAGTCCGAGGAAGTGCGCAGCATGATCGAGAGCGTGACCGCGCGGCAGGTCGATGTGCGGCGCCAGGATCTGCTGCTGCGCCCGCCGTTGCAGGAGCCGCTGCACGCGCACGTGGTCATCGGCGCGATCGAGGGCCATCCGTCCACGGTGCTGGTCGAGCTCATGCACAACGAGCAGAAGCTGCGCAGCGACCGCGAGGAGCGCCTGATCGACCTGACCTCCGCGAACAAGGAGCTCATCCGCAATCTCGCGCACGAGATCAAGAACCCGCTGGGCGGCATTCGCGGCGCGGCGCAGTTGCTCGAGTTCGAGCTGCCGGAGCGTTCGCTGCGCGAGTACACGCAGGTGATCATCAAGGAGTCGGACCGGCTGCAGACGCTCGTCGATCGGCTGCTGGAGCCGCATCGCCATCCGCATATCGTGTCCGAGCTCAATATCCACGAGGTGCTCGAGCGCGTGCGCTCGGTGGTGCTGGCCGAGTTTCCGAACGGGCTCGATATCGTGCGGGACTACGACGCGAGCCTGCCCGAGTTGCGTGGCGACATGGAGCAACTGATCCAGGCCGTGCTGAACATCGTTCATAACGCGGCGCAGGCGCTCCACGAGCGCATTGCGCGCGGCGATGCACAGATCATTTTGCGAACGCGTGTGGCGCGCCAGGTCACGATTGCCAAGCGTCTGTACAAGCTGGCATTGGACTTGCATGTGACAGACAACGGCCCGGGCATTCCCGAGGACATACGCGAACGCATCTTCTATCCGCTGGTATCGGGACGGGATGGCGGCAGCGGACTCGGTCTCACACTCGCTCAAACCTTCGTGCAGCAGCACGAGGGCTTGATCGAATGCGAGAGCCGGCCGGGCTTTACCGACTTCCGTATTCTGCTGCCGCTGCATTAGTCGCCCGTTCGGCGTGTCGTGCGGGCAGAGCGGGTCCAACAACAGGGGCTCGCCAGCAGGGGCCCGCTACCAGCGGGGATACGGGAGACCACATGACACCGAGCAGACAAGCGACGCACATGAAGCCGATCTGGATAGTCGACGACGATCAATCAATCCGCTGGGTCCTGGAAAAGGCCCTTGCCCGTGAAAGCCTGCTCTCCCGCAGTTTTACCAACGTGCGCGACGTGCTCGCGGCGCTGGAGGACGACGAGCCGCAGGTCCTCATCTCCGATATCCGCATGCCGGGCGGCTCCGGCCTCGACCTGCTGCAGGCCATCAAGGCGCGTCATCCGGGCCTGCCCGTGATCGTCATGACCGCGTACTCGGATCTCGACAGCGCGGTGGCGGCGTTCCAGGGCGGCGCGTTCGAATATCTCGCGAAGCCGTTCGATGTGGACAAGGCCGTCGAGCTGATTCGCCGCGCGCTCGAAGAGAGCCTGCGCGAGGAAGAGATGGACGACCGCCTCGTCGATGCACCCGAGATCCTCGGGCAGGCACCGGCGATGCAGGACGTGTTCCGCGCGATCGGCCGTCTTTCGCAATCGAACGTCACGGTGATGATCACCGGCGAGTCGGGCACGGGTAAGGAACTCGTTGCCCGCGCGCTGCACAAGCACAGCCCGCGCGCGAGCGGTCCCTTTATCGCGCTGAACACGGCCGCGATTCCGAAGGACCTGCTCGAGTCCGAACTGTTCGGCCACGAGCGTGGCGCGTTCACGGGCGCGCAGACCATGCGCCGCGGCCGCTTCGAGCAGGCCGAGGGCGGCACGCTGTTCCTCGATGAAATCGGCGATATGCCGTTCGACCTCCAGACGCGCCTGCTGCGCGTGCTGTCGGACGGCAACTTCTATCGCGTGGGCGGCCACAACCCGCTGCGCGCGAACGTGCGCGTGATCGCGGCCACCCACCAGAACCTGGAGACGCGCGTCAAGGAGGGGCTGTTCCGCGAGGACTTGTTCCACCGCCTGAACGTGATTCGCCTGCGCCTGCCGCCGCTGCGCGAACGGCCGGAAGACATCACGCTGCTGGCGCGCCATTTCCTGCAGAAGAGCGCGAAGGAACTCGGTGTGGAGCCGAAGCGCATGTCGGACGAGGCGCTGGCCTATGTCAGCACGCTGCCGTTCCCCGGCAACGTGCGCCAGCTGGAAAACCTCTGCAACTGGCTGACCGTGATGGCGCCCGCGCAGACCATCGAGGTCAAGGACCTGCCGCGCGAGATGATCGGCGGCGGCCTGCCCGAGAGCGGCGCGCCGGCGCGCACGCCGGAGCGCGTGGGTGGGGGCGAGTACGAGGCGATCGAGTCCGGCGACTATGCCATGGGCCTGTCGGGCGACGGCGACACGATGGTGGCCACGCGTCCCGTCAATGTCATGCCGGGCCTCGTCGTGCCGGCGTCGGCCGCGGCGGTCTCGGCCAGCTGGGAAACGCTGCTGGCCGCCGAAGCCAAGGCCATGCTCGAGGCCGGCCAGCCGGACGTGATGGACGCGCTCACGCGCCGGTTCGAGAAGTCCGTACTGGAAGCCGCGCTCGGCGTCACCCGCGGCCGCCGCGTGGAAGCGGCGACGCGCCTTGGCATCGGGCGCAACACGATCACGCGCAAGCTGCAGGAACTGGGCTTCGATTGATCGCGGGCGGGAGGGCGATCGGCGGCGCGCTCAGCGTGCCGCCAGCAGCCGCTCCGCCATTTCCGCGAATCCCTCGCCGCCCGCGGCATCGGTCACGTAGGCCGGTGCGACGGGCAGCGACGGCAGGACCTCGCGCACGTTCGCCACGCCCACCGACAGCGGAAAGTGCCCGAACATCGCGGCGTCATTGGCCGAATCGCCGATGAACAGCCACTCGTCGCGGCCGTCGTCGATATCCCCGCCCAGCAATTCCCGCACGCAGGTCCGGCTCATCGACAGCTTGTCGTGCGCGCCGAACCAGCCATTCACATGGATCGAGCTGACCGTCGCGGTCATGCCGGCCTCGGTCATCATCGCCGCAATCCGGGCCACCGCCTCCGGCGGCAGCTTCGGCACGTCCTCCGCATGATCCACGGCGAGGTCCGCCGCGTGCCAGGCCTGGTCCGAGGCCAGCGCGCAGCCGGGCACCTCGCGCACGATCGCTTCCCCCAACGCGCGGATGCGCGCGAGATTGCGCGCCCGGGTCTCGGGGTCGTCGAGATAGCGCGTGACCAGCTTGCCCGCGCGCAGATGACAGTAGAACGCGCCGTTCTCGCCGATGATCGCGTCCACGGGCCATAGCCGGGTCAGGATCTCGGCCCACGCGATACAGCGTCCCGTGACCGGAATCACGTGGAGGCCGGCCCGTTTCAGGCGGTCGAGCGCGGCGTAGGTGGCGGCGGGCAGGGCGCCATCGGTGGTCAGCGTGCCGTCGATATCGGTCAGCACGCCACGAACGCGGCGCAGGGCCGCGGCAGACAGGGAGGCGATTGGTTGCATGGCCGCGCATTGTACGCAAACCGTGCGCGCATGGCGCGACCGTTTTTCTGCGGCGTCAAGCGTGCCGTGTCGCAAAAAAGCTGCAATATTTCCGTCACAAACCGGGTTTGTCCGGTTTCCCCCGCGAGGCGACCGGCGTAACATCCCGCTGACATAAAAAATGCATAGATTCAGTCGCTTTTCGCCGATTGATGACAGCCTTAGGAGAGTCGCAGATGTCCTTCCCGCGCAATATCTTGAAGTTCGCTGCCGTGGCCGCAATGGCTGTGGCAGGCACCGCCCATGCCGCCGTGGAAATCCAGTGGTGGCACGCCATGGAGGGTGCCCTCAATGAAAAGGTGAACGATATCGCCAACAAGTTCAACGCGAGCCAGTCCGAGTACAAGGTCGTCCCTGTGAACAAGGGCAACTACGACGAGACGATGGCCGCGGGGATCGCAGCGTTCCGTGCCGGCAGCGCGCCCGCGATCCTGCAGGTGTTCGAAGTGGGCACCGCCACGATGATGAGCGCCAAGGGCGCGATCAAGCCCGTATCGGCAGTGATGAAGGATGCGGGCGAGAAGTTCGACCAGTCCGCCTACATCCCGGCCGTGGCCGGTTACTACACCTCGTCGAAGGGCGAGATGCTGTCGTTCCCGTTCAACAGCTCGACGACGGTGTTCTACTACAACAAGGACGCCTTCAAGAAGGCCGGCCTCGACCATCCGCCCAAGACGTGGCCGGAAGTCATGCAGTTCTCGGCCAAGCTCAAGGCTTCGGGCGTGAATTGCGCGTATACGACCGACTGGCAGGGCTGGGTACACCTGGAGTCGTTCTCGGCCTGGCACAACACGCTGTACGCGACCAAGAACAACGGTTTCGGTGGCACCGATGCACGCCTGGCCTTCAACAGCCCGCTGCACGTGAAGCACATCACGAACCTGCAGGACATGGTCAAGAAGGGCTACTTCAGCTACGGCGGCCGCAAGGCGGAGTCGCAGGCCAAGTTCTATAACGGCGAGTGCGCGATGTTCACGGGTTCGTCGGCATCGCTGGCCAACATCCGCCGCAACGCGAAGTTCCAGTTCGGCGTCTCCACGCTCCCGTACTACCCGGACGTCCAGGGCGCGCCGCAGAACACGATCATCGGCGGCGCCTCGCTGTGGGTGATGGGCGGCAAGAAGGCGGAAGAGTACAAGGGCGTGGCGAAGTTCTTCACGTACCTGTCGCGTCCGGAAATCCAGTCGGACTGGCACCAGGCCACGGGCTACCTGCCGGTGACGATGGCCGCCTACGAGCTGACGAAGAAGTCGGGCTTCTATGACAAGAACCCGGGTGCCGACGTGTCCGTGCAGCAGATGGTCGTGAAGACCACCGACAAGTCGCGCGGCGTGCGCCTCGGCAACCTCGTGCAGATCCGCACGGTGGTCGACGAGGAACTGGAAGCCGTCTGGGCGGGCAAGAAGGAACCGCAGGCGGCGCTCGACAATGCCGTCAAGCGCGGCAACGAGCTCCTCGAACGCTTCCAGAAGACGGTCAAGGAATAAGGTTCCCGTCGTCCTCGCTGTACGGTCGGGCCGCCTCGCGCGGCCCGATTCGCCCTGTTAGTTTCGGTTTCAGATTCAGACTCCCGATGGAAAAACGCGTCGTTTTCCGCTCGCCGTGGCTGCCGTATCTGCTGGTGTTGCCGCAGATCGCCATCACGCTGATCTTCTTCTTCCTCCCCGCCGGCCAGGCGCTGTACCAGTCCATGCTGCAGCAGGATGCCTTCGGCATCAACCTGGAGTTCGTCGGGCTCGACAACTTCATGGTGCTCTGGAACGACCCGCTCTATATCGAGTCGTTCGAGATCACCGCCGTATTCGCGATCGGCGTGACGCTGGTGGGTCTCTCCACGGCACTGCTGCTCGCGTACTTCGCCGATCGCGTGCTGCGCGGCGCCACGGCCTACAAGACACTGCTGATCTGGCCGTACGCGGTAGCCCCCGCCGTGGCCGGCGTGCTGTGGATGTTCATGTTCAATCCCACGCTCGGCATCGTGTCGTACGGCCTGCGCGCGATGGGCGTGAACTGGAACTTCCTGCTCGACGGCCATCAGGCGCTGCTGCTCGTGGTGCTCGCCGCCGCGTGGAAGCAGGTGAGCTACAACTTCCTGTTCTTCCTGGCCGGCCTGCAGAGCATTCCGCGCTCGCTGATCGAGGCGGCCGCGATCGACGGCGCCGGTCCGTGGAAGCGTTTCTGGTCCATCATCTTCCCGCTGCTCTCGCCGACCACGTTCTTCCTGCTCGTGATCAACGTCGTGTACGCGTTCTTCGACACGTTCGCGATCATCGACGCGGTGACGCACGGCGGTCCGTTCAACTCGACGAACACGCTCGTGTACAAGGTGTTCCACGACGGCTTCCGCGGCATGGACATCGGTGGCTCCGCCGCGCAGTCGGTGGTGCTGATGGTGATCGTGATCGCGCTGACGGTAGTGCAGTTCCGCTACGTCGAGCGCAAGGTTCAGTATTGAGGTCGCCATGGTAGAAAGACGCCCCATTCTCGATATCCTGACCCACGTGGTGCTGATCCTCGGCATCGCGGTGGTCGCGTTCCCGGTCTACGTGACGTTCGTCGCATCGACGCTCACGCCGGAACAGGTGCTGGACGCACCGATGACGCTGCTGCCAGGCAGCCACTTCTTCGACAACTACCGCACGGTCCTGTTCTCCGGCGTGGGCGAGTCCGCTTCGCCGGTCACGACCATGATGAAGAACAGCCTGATCATGGCGCTCGGCATCGCGCTCGGCAAGATCGCCATCTCGATCATCTCGGCGTTCGCGATCGTGTACTTCCGCTTTCCGATGCGAAAGCTGTTCTTCTGGCTCATCTTCATCACGCTGATGCTGCCGGTGGAAGTGCGGATCCTGCCGACCTACAAGGTCGTGTCGGACCTCGGCATGCTCGACAGCTACTTCGGCCTGACGATTCCGATCATCGCCTCGGCGACCGCGACGTTCCTGTTCCGCCAGTTCTTCCTGACCATTCCGGACGAGCTGGCCGAGGCCGCGCGCATCGACGGCGCGGGCCCGCTGCGTTTCTTCTGGGACGTGGTGCTGCCGCTTTCGCGCACGAGCATCGCGGCGCTGTTCGTCATCCAGTTCATCTACGGCTGGAATCAGTATCTGTGGCCGCTGCTGATCACCACGCAGAAGTCGATGACGCCGGTGGTGGTGGGCGTCACGCAGATGATCTCGCGCTCGGGCGACGCGGCAACCGACTGGAATCTCGTGATGGCGACCGTGATGCTCGCCATGGTGCCGCCGGCACTGGTGGTGCTGCTGATGCAGCGCTGGTTCGTCAAGGGCCTCGTGGAAACCGAGAAATAACATCGCGGCAGGAAATTACTCATGGCAAGTCTGTCCCTTCGTAACGTTCAGAAAACCTATGCCGGCGGCACGCAGGTCGTGCATGGCATCGACATGGAAATCGCCGACGGCGAGTTCATCGTGATCGTCGGCCCGTCGGGCTGCGGCAAGTCCACGCTGCTGCGCATGGTGGCGGGGCTGGAGACGGTGACCGGTGGCGAGATCCACATCGGCAGCAAGGTCGTGAACGACCTGGAACCGGCCGAGCGCGATATCGCGATGGTGTTCCAGAACTACGCGCTGTACCCGCATATGAGCGTGTACGAGAACATGGCCTACGGCCTGCGCATTCGCAAGATGAGCCAGGCCGAGATCGACCAGCGCGTCAAGCACGCCGCGGGCATTCTCGAACTCGCGTCGCTGCTCGATCGCAAGCCGCGCCAGCTGTCCGGCGGCCAGCGCCAGCGTGTGGCGATGGGCCGCGCGATCGTGCGCGAGCCGGCCGTGTTCCTGTTCGACGAACCGCTCTCGAACCTCGATGCCAAGCTGCGCGTGCAGATGCGCCTGGAACTCAAGGACCTGCATCGCCGCCTCGGCACCACGAGCATGTACGTGACGCACGATCAGGTGGAGGCCATGACGCTGGCCGACCGCATGATGGTGCTGAGCGGCGGCAAGGTGGAGCAGATCGGTACGCCGCTCGAGGTATATGCGAAGCCGGCGAGCACGTTCGTGGCCGGCTTTATCGGTTCGCCGCCGATGAACCTGATTCCGGTCACGCGCAACGGCACGGGCGCCGGCACCAACGACGGCGAGGCGCAGATGCGCGTCACGCCGAAGGAAGGCGCGGGGCAGGGCACGGCCACGCTGGGCCACCTGCCGATGGGCCTGCACCTGCCCGAGCAGGCGCTGATGGGCCTGCGTCCCGAGCATATCGAGCCCTGCGCGGCCCACGAGGCGATTGCCGAGGTGGACGTGCGCGTGGTGGAAGCGCTCGGTGCGGATTCGTTCGCGTACGGCTCGCTTGGCGGTCAGCCGCTCGTCGTGCGGCTGGAGAGTCACATGCCCGTGCGCGCCGGCGACAAGCTGCCGATCACGGCATCGGCCGAGCATCTGCACTTCTTCGATATCGCGTCGGGCAAGCGCATCGAGGCGCTGGCATGAGCACGCCCAAGGTCGACTTCGCCAACTGGCCGTATCCGCGCCACGTCGCGCATCGCGGCGCGGGCAAGCTCGCGCCCGAGAACACGCTGGCCGCGTTTCGTCACGGCGCCTCGTTCGGCTACCGGATGTTCGAGTTCGACGTCAAGCTGTCCGGCGACGGCAAGCCCGTGCTCATGCACGACGCCACGCTGGACCGCACGACCTCGGGCCACGGTCGCGTCGATGCGCTGACGCTGGGCGAGATCGCCGCCCTGGACGCCGGCAGCTGGCACAGC
>NZ_JASATF010000033.1:0-69099 GCF_038440175.1 Cupriavidus sp. OTU4054 | reverse complement strand
GCGCGCCCCCGCGCGCACGGCGCGGCGGCCGCGGCTGACCTACCAGGGCTATCGGGGGGCGACCGCCGCGGTCAAGCTTGGCGAGGATCCCACGCGCTTCCTCTCCACCGTGCAGATCGGCATCACGTCGATCGGCGTGCTCAACGGTGTGGTCGGCGAATCGACGCTCGCCGCGCCGCTGGGCGTCTGGCTGCAACAGTTTGGCATGCCCGCGACCACGGCTGGCTATGTGGCCACCGCGATCGTCGTCGCGGGCCTGACCTATTTCTCGATCGTGCTCGGCGAACTCGTGCCCAAGCGGCTGGGCCAGCTGGCACCGGAAGCCATCGCGCGCCTCGTGGCGCGTCCCATCTCGTTTCTGTCGGTCGCCTCGAAGCCGTTCGTCAAGCTGTTGTCCGGTTCCACGCTGCTGGTCCTGCGCCTGCTCGGCGTGAAATCGGACCGCGGCCCCGCCGTGACCGAGGAAGAAATCCACGCGCTGCTCGTGGAGGGCTCCGAGGCCGGCGTGATCGAGCACCACGAACACACGATGGTGCGCAACGTGTTCCGCCTCGACGATCGCCAGATCGCCTCGCTGATGGTCCCGCGCGGCGATGTGATCGCGCTCGACGTCGAAGCGACCGAGGAAGAGAACCTGCGCCGCATCGAGGAGTCCGATCATTCGCGCTTTCCGGTCGTGCGCGGCGGCATGCACGACATTCTCGGCGTGGTGAGCGCGCGCCAGCTGCTGGCACGCCGTCTGCGCGGCGAGAAGGCCGAACTGACGGCCGTGCTCCAGGCAGCCGTGTTCGTCCCCGAAAGCGTTACGGGCATGGAACTGCTCGAGAACTTCCGGGCGTCGGGCGGCCAGATGGCGTTCGTGATCGACGAGTACGGCGAGGTGCTCGGCCTGGTGACGCTGCAGGATCTGATCGAGGCCATCACGGGCGAGTTCAAGACCGAGACGGCCGGCGAGGAATGGGCCGTGCAGCGCGACGACGGTTCGTGGCTGCTCGATGGCCTGATCCCGATACCCGAACTCAAGGACCGCACCGGCATCCGCGTCGTGCCGGAAGAGGACAAGGAGCGTTATCACACGCTCTCCGGCATGCTGTTGCTGCTGCTCGGCCGCCTGCCCCAGACCGCCGACACCGTCGAGTGGGACGGCTGGAAATTCGAGATCATCGACATGGACGGCAAGCGCATCGACAAGGTGCTGGCCAGCCGCATTCCGCCCGAGGACGGTCCGGAGCCCGAAACCACGGGCTGACGATCCACCGCGAAGGCGTCCACGGGGAGGGGAAAACCGCGCCCTCCCCATTACTTCATGCGTTGTCCCCGGGTCAATACGCCAAAGGTTAGGACATTCCCGCTCATCGACGAGAAACAACAGCAAGCGGCGGCTACCGCACTCGCGCAGCTTCGTGTCTTCTGCTTCTCTCTCAGGCTGCCGTATGATGCGAGCCTGCACCATCCAACTACAAGCATTCGCGCCGACAGAGCGACGGGGCTGAAAACGATTACATAAGCACTTGTTCAACGGGTATGCGATCCGCTTGCGTCAGGTCACGCAATGCAGGGGCACACGAAGACTGATGGATCCAGATACCGGGGGTGCCAGGCGCCTCACCGGCGATGCGGCGGACACTCCGCAGGCGGGTGGCGTGCGGCCCGCCGTGCAGCCCGCCACGTTCATCGCCGCCCTCGACGCTCACCGCGCCGCCCTGCGCGGCGCGCACCCCCTCGCGGTATTCGTCATCCGGCTCGACCGGTTTCAGAACGTCTGCGAGACGATCGGCCTCGAGCGCGCGCATCGGCTGCGCGAGCACATCGAAACGCGCGTCGGGAACGTGGCCGCGCCGCTCGTTGCCCAGTGGCTCGGGCCCGCCGACCTCGGCGCGGCCTGTGTGCTGCCCCAGGATGGCGACACGGCGGCGATCGGCGCGAGCATCGCCGCCGCGCTCGGCCGCCCTTTCCAGATCGATGGCTACGAACTGTTCCTCTCCTGCAGCATCGGGAGCGCGCTCGACCATCCTGAAACCGCGACGGAGCGTAACCTCCAGCTGGCGTTCGACGCGATGCTGCAGGTGTACCGCCGCGGCGGCGATGGCATCGGCAATGCGGCAACGCCGGCCTCGCCGCGGCTGGCCTCCCTCATCTCCGCCCTGCCCGATGCGCTGGCGCGCGGCGAGTTCGGATTGCAGTTGCAGCCGCGCGCGATGTTCGGCACCGGCGACGTGTCCGGCTATACGGTGCGGTTACGTTGGCAACATGCGCTGTTCGGGCGCGTTGCGCCGCAGGACTTTCTCCCCGTGGCCGAATCGCTGGGCATGATGCATCAGATGGGCGCCTGGCTGCTGCAGACGATGCTGCCGCTGATGCGCGCCACCGAGGCCGTGGCGCCGGTCCAGTTCACGCTGCTCGCGTCCAGCGCCCAGCTGCATGGCAACGAGACCCTGGACCTGCTTCGCCGCAGCGTGGAGGCGTTCGACATTCCGAATGGCCGCCTCTGCATCGAAGTGCCGGCCGATATCGTGCCCGACGACCCCATGACCTCGCGCAAGGCCGCGATGCTGCGCGCGTCCGGCGTGCGCATCGCGCTCGGCGACTTCACGAACACGCCCGCAGCGATGCGCGCGCTGGAATTGCTGCGGCCCGATGCGGTGACGCTCGATGCGCGCCATGTGGGCCACGCCACGCGCGCGGACGATCCCGAGCCGTTGCGCACCGCCTGCGCGCTCGCGCGGCAGGCAGGCGCGGTGGTGTGCGCCAAGGGCGTGGAGACGCGCGGGCAGCTCCAGATGGTGCGCGACTGGGGCTGCGACGGCATGCAGGGCTATCTGCTGGCCCAGCCGTTTCCCGCGCACTGGCTCGCGCAGACGCACGGTGCGATTGCCGCGCGCGCCCGCCAGTTGCTGGGCTCCGGCTAGCGTGTCAGAGGAACACGCACACGCGTGTCAGACGTTGTCCAATTTACATGCAAGCCTCCATCGTCCATCTTTACCGTCAGGGCAGCCGGTAAATTCTGCCCGGCGCACACTACCCTTGAATAGGAGTCGGACAATGAAAAAAGCATGGATCCTCGGCGTGCTGGTTGCCACGTTCCTGGCCGGTTGCAACACGATGGCCGGCGTTGGTCAGGATGTACAGAAGGGCGGCCAGAAGCTCGAAAACTCGGCCGAGCGGGCCAAGTAAGTCGCTGCCCAACCGTCAACAAGACGGGCGCCCTCGGGCGCCCGTTCTTCGTTAACGCGTCTTACTTGCCGCGCAGTCGCGACGCTTCCTCGGCCAGACCGCGTATGCGCGCCCAGTCCTTGCCCGCCACTGCATCCTTCGGCACGACCCACGAGCCGCCCACGCACACGACGTTCGGCAGCGCCAGATAGGTCAGCGCCTTGTTCGCGTCGATGCCGCCGGTCGGGCAGAACTTCAGCTGCGCGAGCGGGCCGTACAGCGACTTCAGCATCGGCACGCCGCCGGCCGCTTCGGCCGGAAAAAATTTCAGGAAGGTAAAGCCGTTCTCGAGCGCGAACATCGCCTCGCTGGCCGTGGCCACGCCCGGCAGCAGCGCGATGCCCGCATCGCGCGCGCCGTCCGCGAGCGTCTGCGTCAGGCCCGGCGATACCGCGAACTGCGCGCCCGCGTCGCGCACGGCGTGCAGCTGATCGCTGTTCAGCACGGTGCCGGCGCCGACCACCGCCTGCGGCAGCGCCTTGGCGACCTCGCGAATGGCGTCGAGCGCCACCGGCGTGCGCAGCGTGATCTCCAGCCACGGCAGGCCACCGGAGACGAGCGCCTCGCTGACATGCAGGGCTTCGTCCACGGAGTGGTATTCGAGGACCGGAATCACCGGCACGTTGGACAGGCGTTCCAGCAGGGAAGTCGAAGGAGTTGTCATGACATTGAGCGTTTGGGCCGGGCCGATACTGGCCCGGCATAAGAATCAGGCAATCACGGAGACCGAATGTTCCAGCCGCGCGAGCACGGCCTCCGCGCGCGGGATCGGCGCTACCGCGCCATAACCGGTCGTGGACAGGGCGGCGGCCACATTGGCGTAGCGCGCGGCCGCGAACGGATCGGCGCCGGCCGCGAGCCGCGCGATAAAGCTGCCGCCGAAGCAATCGCCGGCGCCCGTGGCGTCGAGCGGCTCCACGGGGAACGGCGGCACCAGCGCGCGCGATTCAGGCGTGGCCACGTAGCTGCCCTCCTCGCCCAGCTTCAGCGCAATCAGGCCGATGCCGCAGCCCAGCAGGTAATCGACGATCGCGTCGCGGTCGTCGAGTCCGGTCAGCACCGTGATGTCGTCCCAGCTGGGCAGGCAGATATCGGTCAGCGAAAAGGCCTCGCGCATGATGCCGCGCGCGCGGGCGAGCGACCACAGCCGCAGGCGCAGATTGGTGTCCAGCGAAACCTGCACGCCGGCCTTGCGCGCATGCTCCATCGCGGCGAGGCCCGCGTCGCACGCGCTCGTGCTGATGGCGAGGCTGATGCCCGACACGTGAAGAAAGCGTGCCTGCGCGATGGCGGCAAGCGGTAGCTGCTCGTGATGGTAGCGGGCCGCCGCCGAACCTTCGCGCAGGTAGTCGAACCGATGGCCGTGGCTGTCGTGCGAGACGAAATACACGCCCGTGGGCGCGGAGGGATTCACGCTGACGTGGCGCGTATCCACGCGTTCGCGCGTCCACAGCTCGCGCAGGCGCTCGCCGAAGCTGTCGGCGCCGACGGCGGCGATGTAGCCCGTGGTGGCTCCCTGGCGCGCGGCCGCGATGCAGAAGTTCGATGTATCGCCGCCAAAACCCTGCAGGTAGCGCGCGGGATCGTCGGGCTGCTGGTTGAATTCCACCAGCGGCTCGCCGTAGGCAAGAATGTCGATGCTCATGTCGCAGTCGCTCCTCAGAAGAAGGTCTGCACGATATCGATGACGCGGAACTGACGGTCGAGCACCGGAATATGGCGCCACTTGTCGAACGTCAGGCACGGATGCGAGATGTCGAAGGCAATCATATCGCCGACGCGCAGGTCATCGCCAGCACGAATCTCGAGGTAGGCATGCTGGTCCATCATGCCCGTGATCTTCCAATGCGGCGGGGTGTCCACCGGCGCCGTGGTCGCGCCCTGCGGCCGGTAGTGGCGCGCGGGAATCGGCAGGCCCGCGTCGAACGCCGCGTCGCGCTTGCCAAGGCCGACGATCGCGCGGCCCGGTTCGGGAATCGATTGCACGTAGGCCCACAGCTGCAACGCGGGCAACAGGCCTTCGCGCATCTTCTGCGCAACGGGGTTGCCCGCGAGGATGCGTTCCTGCGCGGCGCGGTAGATACCGACGTCGTGCGTGAGGTAGCAGCCGGGGCGCAGCACGACGTCGACCGGGGCACCGATGTTCGCGCCGGAAAACTCCTCGGCCACGACGTCGTACCACGCCGACCCGGCGCCCGACAGGATGACGGGCTGCCGGCCGAACGCGCCGGCCGCCGCGAGTTCGCGCGTGACGGCGACCGTGCGGCGCAGGAATGCGCGGACCTCGGACTCCTGTTGCACGACCCCTTCGTACACTTCCACGCCCGCCAGCGAGAGCGCATGGGGCCAGCGTTGCAGCGCGGCCAGCACCGCGGCCTGCTGCGCGGCGTCGCGCACACCCGTGCGGCCCCCTGTCACACCGACCTCGAGCAGCACCTGCAGTCGCTGCCCGCGCTGGTGGAAGAACGCACCGAGCCGATCGACGAGCTCGGCGGAATCCACGAGCGTGAAGAATTCGAAATCGGGGTCCTGCAGCAGGTCCGCGATGATTTCCATATTGCGTCGGCCGACGAGCTGATTGGCCATCAGCACGCGCGTGACGCCGTGGGCATGGGCGGCGGCCGTCTGGTGCGCGGTGGCGAGCGTGATGCCCCATGCGCCTTCCGCGAGCTGGCGCGCGAACAGCTTCGGGGCCATCGTGGTCTTGCCATGCGGCGCGAGCTGCACGCCGTACTCGCCCATGAAGCGGCGCATCCAGTCGAGGTTGTGCGCCAGACGATCCTCGTAGAGCACCGCGGCGGGCAGGCTCAGGTCTTCGTCGAGCAGTCGCCAGCCGACTTCGCCTGCCGAGTCCGGGGCCAGGGGCGCCGGCAGACGGCCCAGTGCCTTGTTCACCGGGTCGATCATGCCCGGCTGATACTTTGTCTCATGCATCGTTATTGCTTTGGGGTAAATACGCGGGTTGACGTAATAATAGCGGGAAATTACCATGCGCCACCGTTTGTTAGAAAGTAACACGAGACGCCATGACCGCCCCCTTCGACATCCTCACCCGCATCGCCGAGCGCGGCCCCGCGCTGCGGCTGGCCGAGCAGAAGGTGGCGCAGGTGATCCTCGAAGATGTCGCCGGCGCCGCGGCCGCGAGCATCAACGCGCTCGCGCGAAAGGCCGGGGTCAGCGAGGCGAGCGTGACGCGCCTGGCCAAGGCGCTGGGCTGCCGCGATGTGCGTGACCTGAAGCTGCGGCTGGCGCAGGCCACTGCCGTGGGCTCGCGGTTTCTGCCGAGCGGCGGCGCCCACGCGGGCGGCGCGCACGAGGCCGCACCGGCCACGCTGGCCGATCGCGTCCATGCCGACGCGGTGGCCGCGCTCGATGCCAATCGCAAGATGATCGACCCCGAACGCATCGAAACCGCCGCGCGCCTGTTGTGCGATGCCCGCATGGTCTACGCTTTTGGCATGGGCGGTGCCTCGACGATGCTCGCCGATGAAGCCAGTCACCGGCTCGCGCGGCTCGGCCATCCGGCCGCGAGCTATCACGATGCGCTGCTCCAGAAGATGATGGCCGCCACCCTCGTGCGCGACGACGTGGTACTGGCGTTCTCCGCGAGCGGCAACGTGCCCGAGATGCTCGCCAGTTGCGAGATCGCGCGCGAATACGGCGCGAAGCTCGTCGCGGTGACCGCGCTCGGCTCTCCGCTGGCCGCGCTGGCGGACGTGCTGCTGCCGGTGCGCACGCTCGAGACCGACTTTATCTTCAAGCCGTCGGCCTCGCGCTACGCGATGCTGCTCGTGCTCGACGTGCTGGCGACCCAGATCGCGCTGCTGCACCAGGACCAGAGCCAGGAACGTCTGCGCCGCATCAAGTATGTGCTGGACGACCACCGCGGCACGCACGCCGATAGCCGCCAGCCGCTGGGAGACTGACATGCCCCACCTGTTCGATACCCTGATTCGGTGCGTGCTGCTGCTGGACGGTTCCGGCGCGGCCCCGCGCATGGCCGACGTCGGCGTGCGCGATGGCCGCATCGCGCACATCGCATGGCTTGACGAAGACACGCCGATCGACCCCGACAGCGCCGCGCATGTGGTCGAAGGCCATGGCCTCGCGCTGGCCCCGGGCTTTATCGACGTGCACACGCACGACGACACCAATGTCGTGCGCGAACCGGCCATGACGCCCAAGCTCTCGCAGGGCGTGACCACCGTGATCGTCGGCAACTGCGGCATCAGCGCGGCGCCGGTCACGCTCGCGGGCGACCCGCCGGACCCGATGAACCTGCTCGGCCATGCCGATGCCTTCCGCTACCCCGACTTCCGCAGCTACGTGGCGGCGGTCGATGCCGCGCAGCCGGCCGTCAACGTGGCCGCGCTCGTGGGCCACACGGCGCTGCGCAGCAACCATATGGACCGCTTCGACCGCGCGGCCACCGCCGCGGAAATCGCGGCCATGCGCGCGCAGCTGCAGGAGGCGCTGGACGCTGGCGCACTCGGCCTGTCCACGGGACTCGCGTATGCGAACGCGTTCTCGGCGCCCACCGAAGAAGTGCTGGCGCTGGCCGAGCCGCTTGCGAACGCCGGCGGCCTCTATGCGACCCATCTGCGCAGCGAATTCGCCGAGATCCTCGACGCGATGGACGAAGCGTTCCGCATCGGCCGCCATGCGCGCGTGCCCGTCGTGATCTCGCACCTCAAGTGCGCGGGCGTGGCCAACTGGGGCCGCAGCGGCGAGGTGCTGGGCGCGCTCGAACAGGCCCAGCGCTGGCAGCAGGTCGGCTGCGACTGCTACCCCTATGCGGCCAGTTCCTCGACGCTCGACCTCAAGCAGGTGACGAGCGACTTCGACATCCTGATCACGTGGTCCGAGCCCGAGCCCGCGATGGGCGGCCGCCTGCTCGCCGATATCGCGGCCGAATGGGGCGTGGATCTGCACGCGGCCGCGCGCCGCCTGCAACCGGCCGGCGCCGTGTATCACGGCATGGAAGACGCCGACGTCGATCGCATCCTGCGCCACCCGGCCACGGTCATCGGCTCCGACGGCCTGCCCAACGACCCGCTGCCGCATCCGCGGCTGTGGGGTGCATTCCCACGCGTGCTGGGCCACTACGCGCGCGACCGCGAACTATTTCCGCTCACGGTGGCCGTCAACAAGATGACGGGCCTCTCCGCCGAGCGCTTCGGCCTGGCCGGACGCGGCTTCGTGCGCGAGGGCTACTGGGCCGACCTCGTGCTGTTCGACCCCGCCACGATCCGCGACGCCGCGACGTTCACCGAGCCGGTGGCGCCGGCCGAGGGCATCGAGGCGGTCTGGGTCAATGGCGAACTCTCATGGCAGCACCGCGCGCCCACGGGTCTGCGCGCGGGCCGCTTTCTCCCGCGCGCGCCGGCGGCGCGCGCATAGATCTTTCCACTTCTCCACGGGAATCCCCAATGGAAATCAAACGATACGGCGTGGAAGGCGGCACCGGCACCGGTGGCCAGCACATGCCCTTTGCCCGCGCGGTCAGCGCCGACGGCTGGCTCTATGTTTCGGGCCAGGTCCCGATGGTCGACGGCGAAGTCGTCGACGGCGGCATCGTGCCGCAGACGCATCAGGCCATCCGGAACGTGCTGGCGATCCTCGCCGAGGCGGGCTACGGCCCCGAGCACATCGTGCGCTGCGGCGTATGGCTGGACGATGCGCGCGACTTCGCATCGTTCAACAAGATCTTCAAGCAGTATTTCGGCGCGAACCCGCCGGCCCGCGCCTGCGTGCAGTCGTCGATGGTCGTCGATTGCAAGGTCGAGATCGACTGCATCGCCTACAAGCGGTAATTCCTTTTTCCCCAACGAGCCAATCAACATACATCCGTAAGGAGACAACATGGGTGCCGTAACCGGAACCACGCTATTGGTGTACGCGCTGATCGCCGTGATCGCGCTGGTGATCCTGATCGCCAAGTTCAAGCTCAACCCGTTCATCACGCTCGTCGTGGTCTCGGTGCTGCTCGGTTTCTCGTCGGGCATGCCGATGGGCGACATCGTCAAGTCGTTCGAGGCCGGCGTCGGCGGCACGCTCGGGCATATCGCGCTCGTGATCGGGCTGGGCACCATGCTCGGCAAGATGATGGCGGAGTCCGGCGGCGCGGAGCGCGTGGCGCTCACGCTCATCGACTTCTTCGGCGAGAAGAACGTGCACTGGGCCATGGTGACCATCGCGTTCATCGTCGGCCTGCCCGTGTTCTTCGAAGTGGGCTTCGTGCTGCTGGTGCCCATTGCCTTCAACGTGGCCAAGCGTACGGGCACGTCGATGGTGCTCGTGGGGATTCCGATGGTGGCGGGTCTCTCGGTCGTGCACGGCCTGATTCCGCCGCATCCGGCCGCGCTGCTCGCGGTGTCCGCCTACGGTGCCGACATGGGCCGCACGATCATGTACGCGCTGATCGTCGGCATTCCCACGGCCGCCATCGCCGGTCCGTTGTTCGCGCGCCTGATGGACCGCTACGTCGATCTGCCCGCGATCAACCCGCTGGCCGAGCAACTGACCGAGGAAGCGGCGGAACGCCATGAACTGCCGAGCTTCGGCATCACGGTGTTCACGATCCTGCTGCCGGTGATCCTGATGCTGATCGGCAGCTGGGCGGACCTGTTCACGACGCCGAAGACGTTTGCCAACGACTTCCTGAAGCTGATCGGCAACTCGGTGATGGCGCTGCTGATCGGCACGCTCGTGAGCTTCTTCACGTTCGGCAAGGCACGCGGCTTCAATCGCGAGACCATCCTGAAGTTCACCAACGAGTGCGTGGCGCCTACCGCCATCATCACGCTCGTGGTCGGCGCGGGCGGCGGTTTCGGCCGCGTGCTGCGCGACTCGGGCATCTCGAACGCCATCGTCGATGTGGCCACGAGCGCGCACGTGTCGGTGCTCGTGCTGGGCTGGCTGGTGGCGGTGCTGATCCGGATCGCCACGGGTTCCGCCACTGTGGCGATGACCACGGCGGCCGGCATCGTCGCGCCGATCGCGGCGAGCGTGCCGGGCACGCGTCCGGAACTGCTGGTGCTGACCACCGGCGCCGGCTCGCTGATCCTGTCGCACGTGAACGACGCGGGCTTCTGGCTGGTGAAGGAGTACTTCAACATGACCGTGACCCAGACCTTCAAGACCTGGTCGGTCGCGGAGACGATCATCTCCGTGGTGGCACTGCTGCTGACGCTGGGACTGGCCACAATCGTTTGACCCTTCCCCCTGCCCCGTTCCCCTCTCCCCGCGGGAGAGGGGAACGCGCCGCCTAGCCCGTGACGGCAACCTTGCTGCGCCAGCGGTAAGGCGTATCCCCCACGAAGCGGCGAAACACCGTCGTGAAGTGCGCCTGCGAGCGGAAGCCGCAGCGCAGCGCCACGTCCAGCACACTCCCCTTGTCGTCGCGCAGCAGATCCTGTGCGTGCTCGATCCGGCGGCGCAGCAGGTATTCGTGCGGACGCAGGCCGGTGGCAAGGCGGAACTGCGCGGCAAAGTGCATGCGCGTCAGGCCCGCGCTCTCGGCGATATCGGCCAGGCCGATCGCTTCCGAGAGATGCGCGTCGATATATTCCACCACCCGGCGCAGGCGCCATGCCGGCAGACCCGACACGTGGCGCGACTGCGTGGCCACGCGGTTGAAGTGGTTGCTGACCAGACGCGACACGATGGCGAGGCTCACGCTGTCGATGAACAGGCGGCCCAGGCTCGGGTCCTGCGTATGCGCCATCGCCAGTGCCTGGCCCAGGCGCTCCATCGTCGTATCGGTGATCAGCCGTGGGTCCGACAGCACGATGTCGCCATTGTGCGGACGCCCGAACAGATCCTGGTGGCAATCCGCCAGCACGCCCTGCGGCACGAACAGGTGCAGCACGTCGCTGGCCGATTCGAACGTGGCGTTGACGGGCACGCGCGGCGCCGTGATCTGCACCGCGCCGGCCGCCACGCGGCCCTGGACGATCAGCCGGCCCGCCGACTGGAACGTGCAATTGAGGCTGCGCAGGCTCAGGCCGATGCAGTGATGCGCGTCGAAGCCGTCGTGGCTGACCTCGAGCGGGCCCGCGTCGGGGCGGATCCAGCGTGCCACGGGGACATGCCGGGAACGCACGGCCGTGGCGTCCAGCCCCGCCGAGTGTTCACGCCAGTTGACCTCCTCCCCGATCGGGGAGTCGGCAAACGCGGGGCGCACCGGGGTGGCGAGTTCAGGACTGATATCGGGGCTGTATGCGGTAGTTCCGGTCATGTCAAACCTGCTATCTGGGGGTTGGCAAGGCAGTGCAACCATGCACCGCCAACATGCCTTCCAAGGTATATCAGCCGCTTGCCGACAACCAGACAGACATCCGTTTACGCACGCCGTGATTAAGTTTGTAGACCTTATACCTTTGTATAGGGTGACGCCCGGTTTTTGCGGAATCGCCCGCTACCGCCCCATCCGGGGACGCCCTCCATCCCAAACCCGGATCCATCGCGGATCCGGGCCGGGTACGCCATCGGCGGTCAGTTGGCCGGCGCCACGCCGAGGGCTTCGGCCTTGAGAACGAGGTCCGCGAGGGACCGCGCGGCCATCTTGCGCATGGCCTGGCCGCGATGCAGCTTGACCGTGATCTCGCTAAGGCTCATCTCCGAAGCGATCTGCTTGTTCATGAGCCCGCGCGTCACCAATGCCATTACCTCGCGTTCACGGGGCGTGAGCGAGTCGTATCGTCGTCGCAGCTCGGACAGCGAACGGTCGGAATTGCGGCGTTCCTCGTCGCGCGCGAGCGCGTCCGCCACCGCATCCAGCATGTCCTGATCGCGAAACGGCTTTGCGAGAAAGTCCGTGGCGCCGGCCTTCATGGCCTTGACCGACATCGCAATGTCACCGTGCGCGGTCATGAAGATGATCGGAATGGGTACCCGCTCCTCCATGATCTGCTGCTGAACGGCCAGCCCGCTTTGCCCTTTCAGGCGAACATCGAGCACGAGGCAGCTGGGCGCATCCTCGAGTTCCTGCTCCAGGAATTCCGCGGCCGTGGCAAACACCTCGACGCGAAATCCCACGGACCGCAGCAGCATGCGCACCGCGTTGCGCATGGATTCGTCGTCATCGACGACGTAGACGATCGCGCTCCCCGCGGCACCGTCCGTCCCGTGACTCATTGGAGTACCTCCTCATGCAACGGAAGTTCCACCCGTAGCGTCGCACCTCTCTCCGGAGGCGATTCGGCCCATATTCTTCCTCCATGGGCTTCGACGATCGAGCGGCAGATTGACAACCCCATTCCCATGCCGTCCTTTTTTGTGGAGTAAAACGCGTTGAACAGCTTGTCCGCATCCGCCGGCGGAAATCCGCAGCCGGCATCCCGTACGGTGATCGCCGCATAGCGCACGCCCTGCACGCGCTCGGTGACGACCCACAAATCCCTGCGGCGGTCGCGAATGGACGCCATCGCCTGTACCGCGTTCACCAGCAGGTTGATCAGGACCTGATGGAGCTGCACGCGGTCTCCCGACACATAGAGTGCCGTCGGCGCGAGCCGGATATCCGGCTCCACGCGGTTGGCCTGGAATTCTCGCCGCACCAGGCTGGCGGCTTCCGTTACGAGCACGTTGAGGTCCAGTCGCTCGTAGACCGGATCGCGCTTTTTCGCCATCGAACGGATCTGATGGATGATATCCGTGGCGCGGCGCGCATCGCGGACCATCTGCCCGATCGACAGCTGGGCTTCGGCGATATCGGGCGGCGCGCGATCCAGCCAGCGCACGGCCGAGTCGCCGCACGTCACGATCGCCGCCAGCGGCTGGCTGACCTCGTGGGCGATGGATGCCGCCAGCTCGCCGAGTGTTGTGACGCGCGTCACGTGCGCGAGTTCCGCCTGCGAACGCTGTAACGCTTCCTGCGTGACAGCCGCATCGGTGACGTCCATCAGCGCGCCCACATACTCCGGAAGCAGCGGCGCGGCGTTGGTACGCCGCGCGACGAAGTGCACATACCGAATACTGCCATCGGGCATCAATAATCGGTGCTCGAGATCGATATAGGGCTTCCCTTCGCGCAACATCTGCCGGGACGCGCTGACGCGCGCAAGGTCGTCCGGGTGCGTGCGCGCGGCGATGAGCTCCGGCGACGGCGTGACATCGCGATCGTAACCGAGAATCCGATACGCTTCAGGCGACCACGTCATTTCCGAGTACGGCGGCTGGAGCGCCATGCTCCCGGTCTTGCTGAGCCGCTGGGCCTCGGACAGGAACGCCTCGCTGCGCGCGAGCGCGGCTTCCGCGCGCTTGCGGTCCGTAATGTCGTTGCTGGTCGCGACGATCGCCACCGGGTTACCGCGCGCGTCGCGCCACAATGCCCACCTGCTGGAAATGGTCAGCAGCTGGCCGTCCTTGCGCACGCGCTGCACCTCGCCGTCCCAGTGGCCCACGCGCAGCAGTTCGTCGTGGATATGCTCGATCGGGATCGGGAACGTGGTGCGCGTCAGCGCGTGGATCGACTGGCCGACGGCCTCGGCGGCCGTCCAGCCGTAGACTTCATGCGCGCCCCGGTTCCAGAACGTGATGATGTCATCCATGTCGTGCACGACGATGGCGTCGTGCGTGAGGTTCAGCATCTGGATCTGCTCGCGCAGGCGCGCGGTGTTGCCGAGCCCGCGCAAGGCCAGCAGCGTGGCCGTGCTGTTGGCCAGCAGGCTGACGAAGCAGCGCGCGAGCGGCGCCACCCCGGAATTCGGCGGCGTGGAGATCAGATAGCCGAGCACCGTCAGCACCGCGCAGATCGCGCTGGCGGTGATGGTGGCCTTGCGCGAGCCGGTGGACGCCACCAGCAGCACGACAACGACGTAGAGCACCGCGATAGCGATGTCCAGTGGGGTCATCGCATCGACCATGAATATGGTCAACGCACAAACCCCGGCGATGATCGACAGCATTCGGGAGTTGGGATGCATGGGGAGCCGATTGTGCCACGGCGCGCGCGTGGCAAACCACCCGGCGCCGCGGCCGGGGACTTCGATGCGAGGGTCCGTGCGATGTTCCGTGCTGGGGGCGTGCGCGGTTTGCGGGAATTTATCCCGCGTCCAATGCCACCCGCTCGAGACAGGCCTTCACCGATGCACCATCCACGGGTTTCGGCAGCACCGACATCGCGCCACTGTCGAGCGCCTGCCGCCTGACCGCATCCGTGCAGTAGGCAGTGATGAAGATAACCGGCACCGAATAATGGCGCTCGGTCAATGTGCGCTGCATCTCCAGCCCGGTCATGCCAGGCATCTGGAAATCCGTGATGACACAGTCCGCTTCGCCAATCCTTCCCGAGTCCAGGAACGCGCGCGCCGAATCATACGGCCGCACCTCCCAACCCAGCGAACGGACAAGCCTGGACGTAGCCAGGCGAACGGATTCGTCATCGTCGACGATTGCAACAATCAGCGTGTTCTGCAAGCGAGTACCCCAGCCTCGTGAGCATGCGGCGATCTGCAACCCAATCGTCGCAGCACCCGTGGGCCGGATCATAGGGGTGGCCCTCCGCCCGGATAACTATATGTTCGTATAGGCGGGCGAAGGCGAACCCCTCGCCCGAGTCCGTGCGAATTGCGGAAAACGTGATCGAGTGCGCAACCACTACGTACTACTACGCAATCGTCAGCGGCAGCATTGTCTGCGATGTCGGACAAAAGCGAAACCCCATTCACGCGACAAAATGCCGCATCGCGTCAATGCCGGGAAACGCACACATCACTCCGCTCGCATTTCCCGGTGCCCAATCCCTGTTTCGGCGTTTCCCATCCCGATTTCACCACGGGCTGCCCTTCTGCATCGCCACGCCCATACAGGCGGATAGGGTCCCGAGACCTATGCGCGGTCCGGGCGTCCGCATGGATGGCTGCGCTCGCGCGCCTTGCTCCCTAGGATTCAGGCACGGCTGTGGTGCACGGGGGTGGCACCTCGGCCGGGATGTCTTGAATCCACACCGCCCCTCGACAAGGGCCCTGGCTGGGGAGCAGACCAGATGCCCATTTGACTCTCTGCGGAGTTCGACATGACGCAACGCATCATTCATTTCTCGCTGGCCGCCCTGATCGCCGGCGCCGCCTCGCTCGCCAACGCTTCCGCCTCGGAGCCGCGCACGAGCGCCACCTCCGGTGACCGCTATGGCTACACGTTCCATAACGGACCGCGAGACCCCTATGCGGAAGGCGCGCGCGGGCGCGCCGACGATGGCAACGGCGCCATCAGCCGGATGACCGACTGGCTGCCCGATGGCTCGAGCCATACCGCTTCCAACGGCTTCTCCGGCGTATTCGCCGGGATGGACCGGACCGGCGTCTCGGCGCCGCCGGACCAGGATGGGAAGCACACGGCGGGCTAAGCCCCGGTTTTTCATCGGGTCCCCCGCCCCAGGGGGGCCCTCCGGGCCCGTTGCGGCCCGCTCACAGCGCCCCGCTCCCTATACCTAGATATAGGTCCCCACCCGTCTCCTCCGGAAATCGAGCTTTCCACAGCACAAAAGTTTGTCCTAAGCTCTTTCCTGTCATACCCGTCGTGTCATCACCCCGCCAGGCAGGGGATCCGAGCGAACGTGGCGACGTTCCGTTGGATGGTTGTTCCTTTTGCAGTCGCGGGCTCAAAAGTAGACAGAAACCTCCGGAGACAATCCCATGAGCTACCTTCCAAGGCTCCTGCCGTTGGCCGCCGCAGCGTGGCTGGCCGCCGCCACCCCGGCCTTCGCGGCCGACAACAATCTCAGCAAGCTCCAGCAGTTCAAGCCGACCGGTACCGCCACGCCCGAAAGCGTGCCGCAGACCGGGCAGAAGGCGGACGCGCTGCGGGAGAATCTCAAGGCGATCAAGCTGCCGCAGGGCTTCAAGATCGAGCTCTATGCGGTCGTGCCCGACGCGCGCCATATGGCGGTGGAACCGTCGACGGGCGTGGTGTTCGCGGGCACGCGCAAGAATCGCGTCTGGCAGATCACGGACCGCACCAAACGGCGCGTGGCCGACGATGTGGTGGCCTTTGCCACGTCGATCGCCTTCAAGGTACCGAACGGCGTCTGCTTCTCGCCCGACGGCGTGCTGTACGTCGTCGAGCAGAACCGCGTGCTGGCGTTCCCGGCCGCGCAATTCTTCGGCGAAGGCGGCCCCGACGTGGCCGCCGGCGTGGTGGTGCCGCAGGGCAAGCTGATTCCGACCGAGTTCGAGAGCTTCAACCACGGCGCCCGCACCTGCCGCATCGGTCCGGACAAGAAGCTGTACATCACGCTCGGCCAGCCGTGGAACGTGCCGCCGAAGGACAAGCTGGCCGCGCTCGACAAGGCCGGCCTCGCGGGCATCATCCGCATGGATCAGGACGGCAAGAACCGCGAGGTCTTCGCGCTCGGCATCCGCAATTCGGTCGGCATGGACTTCAATCCGGCCGACAAGGTGTTGTGGTTCACCGACAACCAGGTGGACGGCATGGGCGACGACCAGCCGCCGGGCGAACTCAATCGCGCGCCCAAGGCCGGGTTGAATTTCGGTTTCCCGTGGTACGGCGGCGGCAAGGTACGCACCGTGGAGTACAAGGATGCCAAGGTGCCCGCGAACGTGGTGTTCCCCGAAGTCGAATACGCCGCGCATGCGGCCGACCTCGGCATGACGTTCTACTCGGGCAGCATGTTCCCGGCCAAGTACAAGGGCGGCGTGTTCGCGGCCGAGCACGGCTCGTGGAACCGTACCAAGCCGATCGGCGCGCGCATCATGTACACGGCGGTCAAGTCCGACGGCACCGCGGGCGAGACCGAGGTCTTTGCCGAAGGCTGGCTTACGCCCACCGGCGAATACATGGGCCGCCCGGTCGATGTGATGCCGCTCGCGGACGGGTCGCTGCTGGTGTCGGACGACTATGCCGGCGCGATCTATCGCATCTCGTATGCCGGGGCAAAGTGAATGAAGGAGTCTCAATGAAGGGGTCAACATGACGGTAGCGTTACGGAACGCGGTGCTTGGCTTCTCGCTGGCCACGGCCCTTGTGGCCGGCACCGTGCCAGCCATGGCCGCCGACGCGCAGGCGGGCCGCGCGAAGGCGGTGCAGTGTTCCGCCTGCCATGGTCTCGACGGCATGTCCAAGCTGCCCGAAGCGCCCAACCTTGCGGGGCAGACGGAGCCGTACCTGATCAAGGCGCTGAAGGACTACCGCTCGGGCAAGCGCAAGGACGAGATGATGAACATGATGGCGAAACCCCTGTCCGACGCGGACATCGCCAATCTCGCCGCGTTCTACAACGGCCTCAAGCCCCAGTGAGAATGTCGTAACGCCGTTGCCAAGCCTGTAAACCGGACGGTCCCCGATGGGACCGTCCGGCCCCTCAAGACACCGTCACGACGGTACCCCGCGTATTAAGGGCGGGATCGTGAAGTCCGATGTCTCGCGACAGGTCATGCGATACATGCAGGGGTTCTCCTTTCTGCGCCGAACCGGTTTCCATCGCGCGCCACGGCGCCGACTGCGCAACGATCGCCACGACGCGGCGACAGAGCCATTCTTCGCATCGCCCCCCTCCCCGTATATGGGACGTTTCTCAAAACACCCCCACCGGAATCAGCCTTTTCCGATGCCCTCACCGGCCACCCGCCACGCGAAAGCCTGCAAAAGAGGCTTGTCGCGGGAAGCCACTCGCGCGACACTGCTCGGCACTTTCCGACGACGCCTCCATGGACGACCTCACCCGGACCTTCAATCAGCTTCGCCCACGCCTGCTCGGTATCGCGTACCGGATGCTCGGCGTGGTGGCCGAGGCCGAGGACGCCGTGCAGGATGCCTGGCTGCGCTGGCACGGCACGGACCGTGACGGCGTGGAGAATCCCGAAGCGTGGCTCGTGGCCGTGACCACGCGCATCGCAATCGACCGCCTGCGCGCGGCCAGGGTCCAGCGCGAGCACTATGCGGGGATCTGGCTGCCCGAGCCGTTGCTGGAAGCCTCGCCGCCGACGCCCGAGGAACTGCGCGAGCGCGCGGACGATCTGTCCGTGGCCTTTCTGAGGGTGCTGGAACGGCTGACGCCCGAGGCACGCGCGGCGTTCCTGTTGCGCGAAGTCTTCGACGTCGATTACGGCGAGGTGGCCGCCATCGTCGGCAAGAGCGAGGCCGCGTGCCGGCAGCTCGTAAGCCGCGCACGCACGCAGGTCCGCGAAGAGCGCCCCCGCTTCGCGGTGCCGCGCGAGATCCATCACCGGCTGCTGCAGGCGTTCGCGCACGCGATGGCGGTCGGGGACTTCACCACGCTCAGCGGCATGCTGGCGCCCGATGCCGAACTCATCGGCGACGGCGGCGGCAAGACGCAAAGCTTTCCGTGGCCGCTCAAGGGCGGGCGCCGTATCGCGCAGCTGTTCTACGCGGGGCACCGCCGCTTTGGCGCGGCGGTGCGCGTGGAGCTCGTGCGGCTCAATGGCGAATGGGCACTGCTGCGATACGTGGACGAGACACTCGAGTCCGCGCAGTCGTACGAGACCGACGGCGAGCGCATCGTGCGCATCCTCGTGCAGCGCAATCCCGACAAGCTCGCGCGCATTGCCGCCGGGCGCGGCGCCGGGCTGGCGGCCTGACGCCACATTGGTGTCCGGCGCTCAACAATATGAGCCCCTCCACATGCCTACCGGAGCGCGCTCCGGCTCCCTAAGATTCTTCTGAGCGGCGGCCCCTGGGCTGCCACGGTCCCCCGGCCCTCCCGCCGGGATCCCATCCCTCAGATCGACAGGAGCCACCGTGACGCAACGCCTCAACTACATCGAGCAAGCCCCCGAATTGTTCAAGAAGTTCGCCGAGTTCAGCATGGCGCTGGGCAAGGCCAGCAAGATCGAGGGCCCGATCCAGCATCTGATCGAAGTCCGCGCCTCGCAGCTCAATGGCTGCGCATTCTGCCTCGACATGCACGTCAAGCAGGCCAAGATCCATGGCGAGCGCGAACTCCGCCTTTACCACGTGGCCATCTGGCGCGAATCCAAACTGTTCTCGCCGCGCGAACGCGCCGCGCTCGCGTGGACCGAAGTGCTGACGCAGCTGCCCCCGCACGGCGTGCCCGACGACGTGTACGAACGCGTGCGTACCCAGTTCTCGGAGCAGGAACTCGTCGACCTGACGTACCACGTGATGACCATCAACGCCTGGAACCGCGTCAACATCGCGTTCCAGAGCGAGCCGGGCACGCAAGACAAGATGTTCGGGCTCACCAAGGCCAACCTGGAGTAACGCCATGGGCAATGCCAAGACTGGTTTCGGCATGCCGCAGTGGAGCACGCGGCTGGGCACGATGCTGTGCCTGGCCGGCACGCTCGCCGTGGCGCGCCCGGCGCTGGCGGCCGCCGGCTTCGAGGGCGTGACCGTCACGCCCGTGATGACGCAGGCGCTGCCCGACTACCCGGGCAAGGAAGCGGTGATGATCACCGTCGAGTACGCGCCCGGTGCCGCGGATCCCGTGCATCGCCACGACGCGCATGGCTTTATCTACGTGCTCGAAGGGTCGATCGTCATGGGCGTCAAGGGTGGCAAGGAAGTGACGCTCGGACCGGGGCAGTCGTTCCACGAAGGTCCCAGCGATGTCCATACCGTGGGGCGCAATGCCAGCAAGACGCAGCCCGCCAGATTCCTTGTGCTGTTGCTCAAGGACAAGGGCGCGCCGATCCTGACGCCGGTGAAGTAACCCTCCCCGGCTGGGGCACACGGCGATTTTTTTGCACGGTTGTTGTCACAAGCAGCGGCCGTGGCTCGTCTATGCGGGTATGGATACTCTTGCCCGCACTCCAGCCTCCCCTTCCGCCGTCGCGTCCTCCGCCGACCCGCTCGCGACGAGCTTTGCGACCAGTTATGCCGGGGTGGTCGCATTTCTCGCCGTGGTCAGCGAAGGCAGCTTTGCGCGGGCCGGCGACCGGCTCGGCATCGGCCGCTCGGCGGTCAGCCGCAATGTGCAGAAGCTCGAGGCACAACTCGGCGCGCGGCTGTTCGTGCGGACCACGCGCAGCACCTCGCTGACGCGCGAGGGCGAGACCTTCTTCCAGAACTGCAGTCCGGGGATGGATCGGATTACGCAGGCCATCGAGGATATGCACGAATTGCGCAGCGGCCCGCCGCGCGGGCATCTGCGGGTGCGCGCGGCCACCGGGTTCGGTCGGCGCGTGATCGCGCCGATGCTCGGGGCGTTTCATGCGCGCTATCCCGATATCTCCCTCGATTTCCAGCTCGACGACCGGCCCGCCGACTTTACGAGCGATCGCGTCGATGTGGCGTTTCGCGATGGGCGCATGGAGGACAGTCAGGTCATCGCGCGGCAGCTGATTCCGATGCAGCTGATCACCTGCGCCTCGCCGGACTATGCGCGCGCGCATGGGCTGCCGGCCACGCTCGACGAGCTGGCCGCGCATCGATGCGTCATGCATCGCGGGACGAATGGCCGGATCACCGAGTGGGAATTCAAGGTCGCCGGCCGGCCGCTCACGCTGGCACCGTCGTCGCGGCAGACGTTCAACGACGCGGATCTCGTGCTCCAGTCGGTACTCGCGGGGCATGGCATCGCGCAGCTGGCGGCCTATCAGGCGTGCGAACCGCTGCGCGAGGGACGGCTCGTGGCCTGCCTCGGCCGCTATGCGCCCGCGGACCGCGGCCACTATGTCTGCTACCTGAGTCGCAAGCAGCTGCCTTCGCGCATTCGCGTCTTTATCGACGAGGTGACGGAGCGAACGCGGGCACTCGATATCGCGTTGCCGTTTCCTCTCTGACGAGCGCAAGCCGCCAGCCATTGGTGCCTGAACGGCAACACGCTGCGTCCGTTGACGTCGCTTCCGGCACCAATGGTCACTGACTACCATGAGGTATTCATTCATTGCTGGGGATACATCATGAAAATCGTCGTCATCGGCGGCACGGGCCTGATCGGCAGCAAGGTCGTCGCGTTGCTGCGCGCGCGCGGGCATGAGGCGGTGGCCGCGTCGCCGGCCTCCGGGGTGAACACCCTCACCGGGGAAGGCCTCGCGCAGGCGCTGCAAGGCGCGGACGTCGTGGTCGATGTCGCCAACTCGCCCTCGTTCGAGGACAAGGCCGTGCTCGCGTTCTTCGAGACGTCGGGGCGCAATCTGCTGGCGGCGGAGAAGACCGCAGGCGTGAAGCACCACGTCGCGCTGTCCGTCGTCGGCACCGACAAGCTCGCCGAGAGCGGATACTTCCGCGCCAAGATCGCGCAGGAAGCGCTGATCCGCGAAGCAGGCGTCCCCTACACGATCGTGCAGGCCACGCAGTTCTTCGAATTCCTCGGCGGCATCGCGCAGTCCGGCACGCAGGGCGACGCCGTGCATCTGTCCACCGCGTATATCCAGCCCATGGCCTCCGACGACGTGGCGGAAGCGGTCGCCGATGCCGCGCTGGCCTCGCCCGTCAATGGCATCGTGGAAACGGCGGGCCCGGACCGCCTGCGCATGAGCGAGCTGATGACGCGGTACTTTGCGCTCACCGGCGACACGCGCAAGATCGTGAGCGACCCCGAGGCCCGGTACTTCGGCGCAAGACTCGCCGACGACACGCTCGTGCCGGCCGGCCAGGCACGCCTCGGCAAGATCGGCCTCGAACAGTGGGTCGCCTCGCAGGCAAAGCGCTAGTCCGGGCGTTCGCGCATGTCCGACCTCCGCCCGCCATCCACCGCGCTGCTGGACAAGTACACCGGCAGGGATTTCCTGCCGCTCTACCATGCCACCGTCGTGGTGACGGGCGGAGAGACCGGCCACGGCCGCGCCTCGGGTATCGCGTGCTCGAAGGAAGGCGACCTGAACGTCGACCTGCGCATGCCGAAGGATCTCGAAGGCCCCGGCGGCGGCCCGAATCCCGAGCAGCTGTTCGCGGCCGGCTATGCCGCGTGCTTCCACGGCGCGATGTTTCTGCTCGCCACGCGCGCGGGTATTCCCATCCGTGACGCCAGGGTCGAGGCCCATGTCGAGTTCGGCCGCGATCCCGTCGATGGCCTCTATATGCTGACCGCCGAGTTGCGCGTGCATCTTCCCGGCATGGATGCGGCGATCGCCGAGGAACTGATCCATCAGACGGAACGCGTCTGTCCGTACTCCAAGATGGTGCGTCAGGGGATCCGGCACGTCACGCTGAAGGCGGACTGAGGGCGTCCGGCCCGCGCATGTTTACAAGCGACGCCCAAAGCGCTATGGTCACCGGACCCGACGCTGAGGACGCCGCCATGTCAATGGATCGCCGCACCCTGGACCGCCGCACCCTGGATCGCACCCTGGATCGCCGCACCTTCCTTGGTCTCGCCGCCGCGCTCGCGCTACCCGTCAGTCCGGTCGCGCTGGGCGCCACGGCCGCCGCCGCAACCGTGGCGGCACCGCTGCGCCGCACCATTCCCGGCACCACCGAAGCGCTGCCCGTGATCGGCATGGGCACCTCGGGCACATTCGACGTGGGCAAGGGCAGCGAGGAACGCGCGCCACTCGTCGAAGTCCTTTCGCTGCTCCTGCGCGACGCGTCGAACGCCGTGGTCGATACCGCGCCGAGCTACGGCAACTCGGAAGCCGTCACGGGCGACCTGATCGCGTCCGCGCAGCCGGCGCAAGCGCGCAAGCGCGTGTTCCTTGCCACCAAGATCTCCACGAGCCACACCAACGCGCCGGCCCAGTTCGCCCAGTCGCTCGCGGACCTGCGCACCGATACCGTCGATCTGCTGCAGGTGCACAACCTCGTCGACTGGCGCGAGAACCTGCGCTGGATGCGCCAGCTCAAGGAGCAGCGCAAGGTTCGCTATATCGGCATCACGCACTATCGCGACGAATCGCACGAGCAGCTCGCGCAGATCCTGCGCAGCGAGCGCGTGGACTTCCTGCAGGTCAATTACTCGGCCGGCGACCGCAATGCCGAGAACGTGCTGCTGCCGCTCGCGCGGGACCGCGGCGTGGCCGTGCTGATCAACCGCCCGTTCCAGGACGGCAATATCTTCGCGGCGGTCAAGGGCCGTCCCCTGCCCGACTGGGCCGGCGAGATCGACTGCAACTCGTGGGGCCAGCTGTTCCTGAAATTCATCGTCAGCCATCCGGCCGTGACGTCGGCGATTCCGGCCACGTCCAAACCGAAGAACATGGCCGACAACCTCGCGGCCGGCCACGGCCGCATGCCCGACACGCGCGAGCGCGCGCGCATCGCGGCCCTGCTGGCGTGATTGCCCCCGCCCCACCGTCCCAGCCGAACCGGCTGCTGCGCGGCTTCGGCCTCCAGCCCGGCGAGACCGGCGCGGTGGTAGCCGCCTTCCTGTTCTTCTTCTGCCTGTTCGCCAGCTACTTCATGCTGCGCCCCGTGCGCGAGACCATGGGTATCGCGGGCGGCGTCCGCAATCTGCAATGGCTGTTCACGGCCACGTTCGTGGTCATGCTCGTGGCCATTCCGATCTACGGCGCGGTGTGCGCATGGCTGCCGCGCCGCCGCTTCGTCCCCTGGGTCTACGCGTTCTTTATCGCGAACCTGCTGGCCTTCGCGTTCGCCACGCAGCGCGCGCCGGACAACGTATGGCTCGCGCGCGTGTTCTATGTGTGGCTCTCGGTGTTCAACCTGTTTGTCGTCTCGGTCGCATGGAGCCTCATGGCCGATGTGTTCCGTCCCGGGCAGGCGCGGCGGCTGTTCGCGCTGATCGCGGCGGGCGCCAGCACGGGCGGGCTGGCGGGACCGGTGCTCGGCGGCTGGCTCGTCGAGCGCATCGGGCTGACGGGTTTGATGCTGCTGTCCGCGGCATTGCTGGCGGCCACGCTGCCCGGTGTGGGATATCTGTTCGGCTGGCGCGCGCGCGAAGGCGCCGGCGCGGTCGGCAGGCTCGCCGGCGCTGACGATGCCGGCCCCGTTTCCACCGACCCTTCCCACGCGGTAGGCGGCGGACTCTGGGCCGGCCTGACGCTCGTCATGCGCTCGCGCTACCTGCTCGGCATCAGCCTGTTCGTGATCCTGCTCGCCACCGCGAGCACGTTCCTGTACTTCGAGCAGGCGCGGCTCGTGGCCGAGGCCTACCCGTCGCGCGCGCAGCAGACGCAGGTGTTCAGCGCGCTCGACGCCACGGTGCAGGCGCTGACGATCCTCGTGCAGCTGTTCTTCTCGGGCCGCGTGGCGCGGCGCTATGGCGTGACCGCCCTGCTCACGTCGGTGCCGCTGCTCGTCACCGTGGGCTTTGTCGTGCTCGCGTTCCATCCGACCTTTGCCGTGCTCGCGGGCGCGATGATCGTGCGGCGCGTCGGCGAGTACGCGCTGCTGCGGCCGGGCCGCGAAATGCTGTTCACCGTGGTCGATCCGGAAACCAAGTACAAGGCGAAGAACGTCATCGACACCGCCGTCTACCGTGCCGGCGACGCGGTCAGCGCGTGGGTGAAGACCGCGATCGATGCGCTGTCCGGGCATCCCGCGGTGGTCGCGCTCGCGGGCGCGGTGCTCGCCATCGCCTGGGCCGCGCTCGGGTGGTGGCTCGGGCGGCATCACGAGGGACAGTTGCCGAAGGCAACGCAGGCCGCCGATGCGCCGCTCGCGGAAACGCTGACTTCGCGGCAATAATGCGCCGCTAGCCGATAATCGCGCAGGCGCTGGCCGACATGCCGCGATCGCCGTATAGTCTTGGCCTGTTCGCGGGCACCGGGCCCGCATCCGCATCTGTATTCGCCAAGGAGCCAACATGAAGACCAAAGCCGCCATCGCCTGGAAAGCCGGCGCACCGCTGACCATCGAAGACGTGGAACTCGACGGCCCGCGCGCGGGCGAGGTGCTCGTGGAGGTCAAGGCCACCGGCATCTGCCATACCGACTACTACACGCTGTCCGGCGCCGATCCCGAAGGCATCTTCCCGGCCATTCTCGGCCATGAAGGGGCGGGCATCGTGACCGACGTCGGCCCCGGCGTCACGTCGCTGAAGCCGGGCGACCACGTGATTCCGCTCTACACGCCCGAATGCCGCCAGTGCAAGTTCTGCCTGTCGCGCAAGACCAATCTGTGCCAGGCGATTCGCTCGACGCAGGGCAAGGGTCTGATGCCCGACGGCACCTCGCGCTTCTCCATCGGCGGCAAGCCCATCTTCCACTACATGGGCACGTCCACCTTCGCGAACCATATCGTCGTGCCGGAAATCGCGCTGGCCAAGGTGCGTCCGGACGCGCCGTTCGACAAGATCTGCTACATCGGCTGCGGCGTGACCACGGGCGTGGGCGCGGTGCTGTTCACGGCCAAAGTGGAAGCCGGCGCCAACGTGGTGGTGTTCGGCCTCGGCGGCATCGGCCTGAACGTCATCCAGGCGGCCAAGATGGTCGGCGCCGACAAGATCATCGGCGTGGACCTGAACCCCGCGCGCGAAGCGATGGCGCGCAAGTTCGGCATGACCCATTTCATCAACCCGAGCGACGTCGAGAACGTGGTGGACCACATCGTCCAGCTGACCGATGGCGGCGCCGACTACTCGTTCGAGTGCATCGGCAACACCAAGGTCATGCGCCAGGCGCTCGAGTGCTGCCACAAGGGCTGGGGCAAGTCGATCATCATCGGCGTGGCCGAGGCCGGCGCCGAGATCTCGACGCGTCCGTTCCAGCTCGTGACGGGCCGCGAATGGAAGGGTTCGGCGTTCGGCGGCGCGCGCGGCCGCACCGACGTGCCGAAGATCGTCGACTGGTACATGGAAGGCAAGATCAATATCGACGACCTGATCACGCATACGCTGCCGCTCGAGCGCATCAACGAGGGTTTCGACCTCATGAAGCGCGGCGAGTCGATCCGTTCGGTGGTGCTCTACTAAGGCCCGCACATGGAACTGCTGTCCGAACACGGTTGCCACGGCGGCGTGCAGCGCTTCTACCGCCATCAGTCGTCGGCGATCGGACTGCCGATGCGCTTCTCGATCTTCCTGCCGCCGCAGGCGCTGGCCGCCGGCGCGGCGCCGGTGCCCGGGCTCTTCTACCTCGCGGGCCTGACCTGCACGGAAGAGACGTTCGCGATCAAGGCGGGCGCGCAGCGCTACGCGGCCGAACATGGTCTCGCGCTCGTTGCGCCGGACACGAGCCCGCGCGGCGCGAACGTGCCGGGCGAGGCCGATGCGTGGGACTTCGGCGTGGGCGCGGGCTTCTACGTCGATGCCACCGAGGCACCGTGGCGCATGCACTGGCGCATGGAGAGCTACGTGGCCGACGAATTGTTCGACCTCGTCGCCACGTCCCTCCCCGTCGATCGCAACCGCGTCGGCGTGTTCGGCCATTCGATGGGCGGACATGGCGCGCTCGTGCTCGCGCAGCGGCATCCGCGACGGTACAAGTCGGTGTCGGCGTTCGCGCCGATCGCCGCGCCGTCGCAATGCCCGTGGGGCGAAAAGGCGTTCACGGGCTACCTCGGCGACGATCGCGCGCGCTGGGCCCAGCACGATGCGAGCGCGCTCATGGCCGCGCAGGCGTCGGCGCCGTTTCCGAACGGCATCCTGATCGATCAGGGCCTCGACGACAAATTCCTCGCCGAACAGCTGCATCCGGAAGCGTTCGAGGCGGCCTGCCAGGCCGTGGGGCAGCCGCTGACGCTGCGGCGCCATGCTCGCTACGACCACGGCTACTACTTTATCTCGACCTTCATCGAGGACCATATCCGGCATCACGCGGCCCAGCTCTGAGGCGTTGCGCCATGGAATGGAGCGACATCCGGATCTTTCTGGCCATCGCGCGGGCGGGCACGCTGCAGGGTGCCGCGCGCGCGACCGGGCAGACGCAGCCGACGATGGGCCGCAGGTTGCGCGCGCTCGAGGAGGCCGTCGGCCACGCGCTGTTCCAGCGCACCGCCGACGGGCTGGTACTGACCGACGAAGGGTCCGCGATGCTTGGCCATGCCGAGCGCATGGAGCAGGAAGCGCTGGCGCTCGAGCGCACGCTCGCCGGCCATGACGACGTGCTCGAGGGCACGCTGCGCGTGTCGTCGTCCGACTGGTTCGGCGTGTATGTGCTGGCACCGGTCATCGCGGCCTTCGTGCAGGCCCACCCGCGTGTCAGCGTGGAACTGCTGACCGAGTCCCGGCTGATGGACCTGTCGCGGCGCGAGGCCGACCTCGTGTTCCGCATCCTGCCGTTCGACGCGCCCGATATCGCGCAGCGGAAACTCATGCGCATGGAGTACGGGCTATATACCGCGCGCGATGCCGCGGCGCCGACACCGGGCGATGGCACGGGCATCGGCCTCATCACGATGGACACCGCGTTCGCGGACCTGCCCGACGTGCAGTGGCTCCATGCGCGGCTGCCCAACGCGCATGTCGTGTTCCGCAGCAACAACCGCGAGGCGCAGGCGCGCCTGTGCGCGGCTGGCGTCGGCGTGGCCGTGCTGCCCTGCCTGCTGGCCGCGCGCATCGACGGCCTCCGGCGTATCGACACCGACACCTACGCCGACACCGACACCGACACCGCGCCGCCGGGCCGCGACGTGTGGGTGGGCTATCACAAGGACCTCCGGCGCGTGCCGAGACTGCGCGCGCTGCTCGATGCCACGATTGCCGCGCTGGGCACGGAAACCTGACGGCGCAAGCCGGGCGGTCAGTGGTTACACTGGCGGCTTCACACTACGTTTGGGTTGGGGCACGCGAATGGGTCGGCTGGAAGCAATCCGGATCTTCACGAAAGTCGCGGAAACACAAAGTTTCTCGAAGACGGCGGATCTCATGGATATCCCCCGGGGGTCGGTCAGCCGGACCATCCAGACGCTCGAGGAGCAGCTCGATGTGCGGCTGCTGAGCCGCAGCACGCGCCAGGTCAGCCTGACCGATGCGGGCAAGCTCTATTACGAGCGCTGCCAGCAGATCCTGACGGACCTTGCCGAAGTGGAAGCGCAGCTGACCCACGCGCGCACAGTCACGCAAGGCACGGTGCGCATCGATACGTCCGGCTCGATTGCAAGATCGCTCGTGATTCCCGCGCTCGAGGCGTTCTACGCCGAGTATCCCGATATCGATGTGCGGATCGGCATCGCCGACCGCAATATCGACCTGATCCAGGAAGGCGTCGATTTCGTGATCCGCGCGGGCGAGCTCGAGGAGTCGAGCCTCGTGGCCCGCCGCATCGGCGATGCGCGCATTACCACCTGCGCGTCGCCGGCCTACCTGAAGCGGCATGGGGTGCCGCGAACCATCGCCGACCTCGAGCATCACGTCGCCGTCAACTACGCCTCCCCTCGCACGGGACGCATCCTGCCATTCGAGTTTATCGACGATGGCCGCCCGGTTGCCATTGCCATGAAGGGACGGCTCGCCGTCAACGAGGGGGCCGCCTATATCGAGAGCGCGGTACGCGGGCTCGGCGTCATCCAGCCCACACGCTTCTATGTGGCCGAGGCCGTCCGCGAGGGCCGGCTCGTCGAGATCCTGCAGGATGCGAGAACGCTGACCACCCCGCTATCGATCGTCTATCCGAATCGCAACCATATCAACTCGGCCGTGCGCACGTTCATGGACTGGCTGGCGGAGACGCTGCGCGCGAACCCCGATATCGAGGGCTGAGGGGGCCCCGGTCAGGCGCCGTCAGGCGCCGTCAGGCATCGTCGTGCACCACGACCATCTTGCCTTTCGCTTCGTTCGCTTCCATCACGCGATGCGCCTCGCGCACCTCGTCGAAGCGGAAGATACGCGATGGCTTTGCCTGGTACCGTCCCGCCGCGACGTCGGCCGCGATGGCCTGCAGCGGAACATCCGAGACCGGAAACTGCGGCGAGCCGAACACGAAGCTGCCGAAGAACGTCAGGTAGACGCCGCTCGCCATCTGCAGCAGCGGATTGAAGTCGGGAATCGGATCGAGGCCGCCCAGCCAGCCGGCAAGGCATACCTTGCCGCCGCGCCGCACGATCCTGAGCGAATCGAGTACCACGCTATTGCCGACGAGATCGAGCACGGCGTCGATCTGGCCCTTGTCGGCAAGCCGCTCCGATAGCCGCGGGCTCTCCAGCTCGCATCGCATGACGCCCATGTTCCGCAGCTTCTCGAACTGCGTGTCGTTCACGGCGGTGGCGATCACCTTTGCGCCGGCAGCCACCGCGAGGTTCACCGCCGCGAGCCCGAGTGACGAGGTGGCGCCGCGGATCACCAGCGTCTGGCCCGCCTGGAGGTCGAGGTTGCGGAACAGGGTCGTCCATGCCGTGGCATAGGTGATGGGCAGCGCGGCCAGCTCCGCCCACGGCAGATCCGACTCGATGGCCGCGACGTTGTTGACGGACGCGAGCGTGTATTCCGCATAGCTGCCGTTGATCGTCCTGCCCAGGCCGCCCATGAAGGCGGCCACCTTCGTCCCCACCGCGAACTCGCCGCCCGGGCACGCTTCCACGATGCCCACGCATTCGATACCGCTCACGGGCGCTGCCTCGGCCCATTCCCCCCGGCGCATATGCATCTCCGCGTGATTGATGCCGAACGCCTTGATCCTGATGAGCACCGTGCCCGGCACGGCTTCGGGTTTCGGGATATCGCGGTACTGCAGGGCGTCGAGCCCGCCGAATCCATCGAGAACGATTGCTTTCATGGTGCCTCCTGAGCGACTGTGTTGGAGGCTCCATCCTAGTTGTCTCGCGTAACTTTTCAATCGTTAATTTGATGGTTACGCCGAAAACGGACGAAGAACACCGTTGCATTCCTGAGCACAATCGCGGCGCCCGTTGCGATTACATTGGCCCGCATCACAACATGCTCGATGCATCAGGGAGATCACTCATGTCGGAATCGGTTGCCATCGTGACGGGCGCCAGCTCGGGTATCGGCAGGGCGACGGCCTTGCGCCTCGCACGCGACTTTGCAAACGTGGCCATCGTCGCGCGCGCCGGCGAACAACTTTCCTCCGTTGCCGCGCAGATCAGGGCGCTCGGCAGCACACCCCTCGTCGTCGACCTGGACCTCATGGAGCCCACAGCGGGCGACATCGTCGTGACACGCACGCTCGAGCGCTTCGGTCGTATCGATGCCTTGCTCAATATCGCGGGAGCGGTCCCCGGCGTGGACGTGCTGCGGATGACCGACGCACAATGGCAGGCGGGCATGGAACTCAAGTTCCACGGCGCGCGGCGCCTGACCATCGCGGCGTGGCAGGCGCTGAAGATATCGCGCGGCGCGGTGGTGTTCACGTCCGGGACGGCGGCCGTCACCCCGAAGCCGGCCGCCGCTGCCGTGGGCGCCATCAACGCCGCGATCGAGGCGCTTGCCAAGGCTTTCGCCGAGCGCGGTATCGAGGACGGCGTGCAGGTCAACAGCATCTCCCCCGGCGCGATCATGACCGGGCGCCGGCTCGGCATGCTGGAGAACGCAGCCGCCGCAAAGGGCGTGACCATCGAGCAGGCCAGCGCGGCGTTCCTCGCACAGGCCGGTATTGCGCGCTTCGGTGAGGCGGCCGAGATTGCCGAGGCGATGGCGTTCGCGGTGTCGCCGGCGGCCCGGTGGATGACCGGTACGGTACTGCGTATCGACGGCGGGGAAGTGAAATCGGTGTAACGATGGACTGGCTGAGCAACCTTCTCGACATCATGCGCGTCAGGGGCCGTCTGGAGGTTCGATGCCTCTACGGCGCGCCATGGCGCGTGAACTACGCGCCCTCGTCGGCCGGGGAAATGCCGTTCCACGTGATCGTGGCCGGCACCGCCATCTTCGAGGACGGCAAGACGCGATACCCCCTCCATGCGGGAGACATCGTGATCCTGTCCCATGGCGACGCGCATTTCCTGCATGACGGAAGCGGCAGGGATCCATTGGCCGTGCGCAAGCGCGATGCCTCCCATATCGTCGTCAGCGAGAATCCTGGCGCGGGCGAACGACTCGATATGCTGTGCGGCCGCTTTATCGTGGACCCCCAGCACGAGCGGCTGGTGCGTCGATACCTGCCTGCCGTGCTCATCGCCCGGGGTGCCGCGCCGCCCTTGCCCGCACCGACAGCGACCGCCGCGAAAGTCATGGGCCTGGTCGGCCTGATGCGAGACGAGTCGGCCGCCGACGCGCTCGGCGGCATGGCGATGCTCAACGGCCTGTCGTCCGCACTGTTTGCGCTCGCCTTGCGGCTGGCCAGCGAGTCGGAGGCGCCGCCGGCTGGCCTGCTGTCGCTGGTGGGCTATCCGAGGCTGGCGCCTGCCCTGATGGCCATGTTCGACCGTCCGTCCCATCCCTGGACCGCGCCGGCGCTGGCCGCGCGTTGCAACATGTCGCGCGCGACGCTCCTGCGGCATTTCCAGGAAAAGATCGGGCGTTCCCCGAGCGATCTGCTGACCGATATCCGCATGGCGTTGGCCGCGGACGCCCTGCGCGCATCGACCGCTTCCACGGAAGCGATTGCCGAGCGCGTCGGCTATCAGTCCGTCGCGGCCTTCCGCCGCGCCTTCAAGGACCACATGGGCGCAACGCCCGCCGAATGGCGCCGCGCGGAAGCAGAGCGGGAAGTCATTGATACTTTCGAGCATGCCGTCGATCCGCGCGAGCCTTAACCGGCTGGGGGCGGGCAACCATACTGCGTTCACCCTCAACGCAATATGGAGAACGAACATGAACGCCGTTCTGGACAAACTGAACCGATCGGTCCTGCTGAAGAGCAACCTCGACTACCACCTGCTGCGCGCCGCGATGGTGATCATCTTCGCGTGGTTCGGCTACGACAAGTGGTTCGAAGCGGTCATCACCGGACTGCTACCGCTGCTCACGCATGGCCCGATGACGTTCTGGATGATTCCCCTGCTGGGCATCAAGGGCACCAGCATCCTGCTGGGCACCGCGGAATGGACCTTCGGCACGCTGATCTTCCTGGGCTTCTGGAACAAGAAACTCGGCGCGCTGGGCGCACTCGGATCGACCTTCACGTTCATCACGACGGTCACGATCATGCCGTTCGCGCCCGATGCATGGGAGCAAGGCGCGGGCGGTTTTCCCGCCATGACGATCGTGTCGGCCTTTCTGCTGAAAGACCTCGTGCTGCTCGTGGTGTCGGTGTATCTGCTGAAGCAGGACGTGTCGCGCGTGGTGGCCTCGCACGCGGTGTCGGCGAACGGCGCGCGGGCCCGGGCCGGCTGATGCGTCTCCACACGGAACGTCAGCGCGACGTCCGCGGCCTGCCGGCGCTGGCCAGCGGCAGCGTGGCCAGCCGCTCGGCAATCACGCCGCGGATCGGCTGCGGCGCATCGAGCGTGTTCAGCAGCGCGGGCCAGTGCGCATGCGCGAGCGCCACGGCCTCTTTCACCGCGGCCGTGGCGATGCGTTTCGGAACACCGGCCTGTTCCGCGATGCGCTCGTAATCGGCGAGCGTCTCCTGCCGCTGCCGCGCGTCGATCGCCACGTTCTGTCCATAGGACGTGAAGTTCGGCAGCGCGGCCACGCACACGATGTCGTACGCGGGAGACAGCTCGGGCAAGCGGCCGTTGTGATAGATCACCGAGAAGTTCTTGAGATGCGCGTCGCTGTTGCCGATCAGCGTATTGACGGCCTGCCGCAGAAAGAACTGGCGCACGTTCTGCACGCCGCTCGGGCTCAGGCGATAGAGCACGGCCACGAGCCGGACATAGGCATCGGCATTGGCGTACTTGCGGCTAGGCATCCGGCCCAGCATCTGGCAACCGTCCTCGGCGTGGACGCGGCCACCGGGGCCGCGGTCGAAACGATCCACCGCGAGGTAATGTAGCCCGCGACCCGGCAGGCCATCGCCCAGCGACGCCGCGAGGCCGTCGACGTCGATGCTCGACATCGGCAGCACCTGGATCGGCGCGATATTGACGCCCGCCGCCGCGGCCAGCTGCATCGAGACGAACTCGTTGAACACCTGCGCATCGTCGTTCTTCGCCGGTAGCTTGGCGATGATGTCGGACACCTTGCCGTGGGTCGGCAGCGTGTACCGCTCCCCCTTGCGCACGGTGGAAAGCGCGAGCTTGTTCTGCACGCCCGAGACCGATGCCGCGCCCTCCGTCGCGCCTTCCACGACCGCGATCTCGAGATTGTCGGCGCCGCCCGTCACGCCGTAGGTGCGAACGTATTCGGGTAGCGCGCCGATATCGGCCGGCACCACCACGACCGCGCCCGGCAGGTCGTTGCCCGCGGACGCGAGCACGCCGAAATCGTCCTTGTCTTCAGGATTGGCCCGCGTGGCCTCGAGGCGCTGGCGCAGCTCGCCCTCGGGCAGCAGGCCCGCAAAGTAGGGCGGCAGCTCGGCGCCGGTGTTGTAGATCGCCGGGTGGAAGGGGTTGTCGAGGACCTCGGAGGTGGCCGCGCGGCCCGCTTCGGTCGGCACGGTGATGGACAGGCTCAGCGTGGGCCGGTCGGCATCGCCGCGGAAGGCCTCCGACGGGACGAAGCGCGTATTGCCGCCGGCTTCGCACAGGTAGCCGCAGAGCCGGTCGTAAAGCCGGACTTCGAGGAAGCGCGGATGCAGTTCGAAGCTCATTCGGCGGGCTCCCGGCCGGGGCTCAGAAACACGTCGAGCGACGAGCGGGCGGCGCGGTCGGGCCCGGCGCCCTTCCCTTCGAGCACCTGCCGGACCTCCATCAGCCGCTCCCGGGGCACCATCACCCATTCGGCATCCATGGCGGCCGCAAGCGCCTCGAAGGTCGAGGCGCGGCTGTCCTTCTTGCCGCGCAGGATCGCCGACAGATTCTGCGCGGCCATGCCTACCATGCGGCTCAGGTCCGCGATGGTGATGCCCCGCTGGCGCCGCATGGCCTGCGACTGTGAAAGTAATGACATAGCATTCTTTTCCGTGCAAAACGCTTCTATAGTATGTGCCAGCCGTCGAGCGAAGGCAAGGCGAAAAACAATACTATCGAATACTATTCTACCGGAAACAATGCTATCGCATTGCCTTATCGGGGCGCATAGCCATCCACGACGACCTTGCCGCGCGCCGTGCGGGATTCGAGCGCGGCATGCGCCGCATTGGCATCGTCGAAGCCGAAGGTCCGCGGGTCCATCAGCACGGCCAGCTTGCCCGCTTCCGCGAGCCGCGCCGCCTCCCGCAGGATCTCGCCATGATGCGCACGGCCGCGGCCGGTCAGCAGCGGCAACAGCGTGAAGACGCCCGAGTACGTCGCGGCGCGGAACGACAGCGGCGCCAGCGCGTGCGTGCCCCAGCCCAGGCAGCTGACCACGTGGCCGCCGTAGGTCCGCGCGGCCGCGAACGACGCATCGAGCACCGCGCCGCCCACCGTGTCGTAGACCACGTCGAAGCCTTCGCCGCCCGTGAACTGCTGCACGTAGTCGGCCACGGTACTCGCCTCGTGGTCGATGAACGTAGCGCCGAATTGCTCGATGACCGCGCGCTGCGAGGCCTTGCCCGTGGCAAACACCTGCGCCCCGGCCGCGCGCGCCAGTTGCACCGCGATATGGCCGACGCCGCCCGCGCCGCCGTGCACGAGCACCTTGTCGGCGGCTTTCACGCGCGCGCGGTCGATCAGTCCCTCCCACGCGGTAATGACGATCAGCGGCAACGCCGCGGCCTCGCGCATCGACAGGCCGGCCGGCTTGTGCGCCAGCAGCGCGGCATCCACGGCCGCGTACTCGGCCAGCGAGCCTTGCACGCCGCCGACGCCGCCCGTCATGCCGAACACCGCATCGCCGGGACGAAACTCGCTCACGCCCTCGCCCAACGCTTCGACCGTGCCGGCCAGATCCAGCCCGAGCACGGCCGGCAACGGCTGCCGCGCATGCGCGGCAGCGCCCGCGCGAATCTTGGTATCGAGAGGATTGACCCCGCTCGCCGCAATGCGCACGAGCACCTGACCCGGTCCCGCGACGGGACGCGGCAACGTGACCCGGCGCAGCGGCGCGCCGGCCTGTTCGACGACAAGCGCCTGCATGGTGATCTCTGACATGTTCGACTCCTCGATGTGGATGACACCATTGTTGGTGCCGGGAGCCGGACCGTAAATCGACGTTACTGCATGCGGGTCATGCGGAATTGTTGAGCGGGCGGGGGGAGAAGCCGCGGAGGGGCGCCGCCTGCAATGGCGTGACGCATGCACTATGCTGAAGCGGCATTCCCCGAATGCCGTTTCGTCACGACAGGAGACCGACAATGCGTACCACCACCCACATTCTCGCTTCGCTCGTGCTGCTTGGTGCGAGTGGACTGGCACTCGCCCACAACTGTCCCAACGAGATGAAGGCCATCGACGCCAAGCTGTCGACCAAGCCGGCGCTCTCGCCGGAGGACCAGGCCAAGGTGACCAAGCTGCGTGCAGAGGGCGAGGCGCAGCACAAGGCCGGCAATCACGATGCTTCGATGAAGTCCCTCGGCGAAGCGAAGAAGATTCTCGGTATCTGAGAACGCAGAGACCGCAGGAACGCTATGCCACGCGCCGCAGCGGCTGGCGCGCGGCGTCGGCGAACAGCGGCGCGGCGCGCTCGGCCGCAAGGCGGATGCGTTCCTGCAGCGCGGGGCTGCCCACTTCGTAGCCATTGAAATCGGCCGTCGACGCATACACGCCGATCGGCAGCGACAGGGCCTGCAGGAAACCGAACAGCGGACGGAACTGGTGCTCGAGCACCAGCGCATGGCGATCGCTGCCGCCGGTCGCGGCCAGCAGCACAGGCTTGTCGATCAGCGCGTTCATGCCGACCAGATCGAACAGATGCTTGAAATGGCCCGGGAACGACCCGCGATACACGGGCGCCGCGGCAATCAGCAGATCCGCCGACTCGATGGCCACCAATTGCGCCTCGATCTCCGCGGGCAACTCGTCACGCGACAGCGCCGCGCCCAGCGGGCGCGCGATCTCGGCCAGGTCCACGACCTGCGCCTCCACGACAAGGCTTTGCGAAAGTTCGGCCAGCAGGGCCTCGACGAGCACGCGCGTGCGCGACGGTTGATAGGCGCTGCCGTTGACGGCAACGACTTTGAGCGGCTTAGCCACAGATTTCTCCGAATTCGGCATCAAGGTGATCTACCTTAACGCAGCGGGTCGGGCGGATGAACGAAGCAAAACGACTAAGGATAGAAGGCCCGGGTTGTCCACACCGGGCCGCCTGCCTCACTCCTTTTCCGCGATCTTGTGTTCCTCGATCTTCGGCGGGTTTTGCCAGCCGCCGCCCAGCGCCAGGAACAGGTTGATCTGGTCCATGGCCACCTGCGCGTCGGACGCGGCCAGCGTGGCGTCGTTGTTGGCCAGCGTGCGGTCGGCGTCGAGGGATTGCAGGTAGGGCGAGCGGCCCGCCTGCCAGAGCTGGCGGTTCTGCCCTGCGGCAGCCTCCGACTTGTCGCGCGCGGCGCGCAGGGAATCGTTGCGCTCCAGCTCCCGCGTGTACGACGACAGCGCGGTCTGCGTTTCGCGCAGGGCCTTCAGGACCACGCCGTCGAACTTGGCGAGCGAGCCGTCCGCACCAGCTTCCGCGCCATGAATGCGCGCGCGCACCCCGTTGGTCGGCAGATTCCACGTGATGCCGGGACCGACGCTCCAGTGCGCGGTCTGCGACTGCCCCAGATGTTCGAGGATGCCCGAGAAGCCGGCCGACGCGCCGATGCTGATCGACGGATAGAGGTCGGCCGTGGCCACGCCGATGCGGGCCGTGGCATAGGCGAGTTCGCGCTCGGCCTGACGGACGTCGGGACGGCGCTTGAGCAGCGCGGCGCCATCGCCGACGGGCAGCGGCTGACGCAGCTTCGGCACGGCGGTACAGGCGACGGCCGACGCGTCGAGCGCGGTGGGCGGCTTGCCGATCATCACGGCCAGGCGATACGCCGCGACTTCCTGCTGGTCCTTGAACCTCGGCAGTGCGGCACGCAATGCCTCGGCCTGCGCCTGCGCGCGCAGCACATCGACGGGCTGGCCGCGACCCGCGTCGGCAAGCCGGCGCGACAGCTTGACCGCATCTTCCTGCAGCGCCAGCTGATGCTCGGCGACATGCAGTTCGTGCGTGGCCGTGCAGCCCTGCACGTACGCGCGCACGGTCTCGGCCACCACGCCGACGCGGGCCTGGTCGAGCGCGGCCTGGCTGGCCTGCGCGTTGGCCAGCGCGGCCTCGTCGGCGCGCGCGAGCTTGCCGAAGAAGTCGATCAGGTACGACACCTGGAAGCCCGTATCGCCGAAATTGAACACCGGCACCTTCTCTTCATGCAGCAGCGGCTCGGCCGCCACCAGTCCGCGGGCCACATCGGCGTGGACCGAGCCCTGCACGAGGTTCTCGGATTCCACCTCGTGATAGAGCGCGATCGCGCGCCGCAGATTGGCCGCGGCCACGCGCAGGTCCGTATTGGCGACGAGCGCTTGCTTCACGAAGTCGTCGATGCGCGGGTCGTCGTAGAGACGCCACCAGTCATCGGGCACCGGCGCGAGGGCGACAGCCGGGCTATCGACATCGAATGGACCGTTGGCTGCCTTGTTGTTGACGACCGCATTCTCGGGCACCTTGTAGTCGGGCCCCACGGTCACGCATGCCGCCAGCATCGACGACAGCACCACCGAGGCCAGGACATGAACGACGGGTTTCACTTCGATACTCCAGTAACGTCGGAGGCCGCGCCTTGAGGCGACTCGGCCTTCTTCTCTTCTCCACGCACCGTGACCGTGACCGTGCGTCCCGCGATCAGGCGGATATCGTCCGGCATCGGGTCGAACACCACGCGCACCGGTACGCGCTGCGCCAGCCGCACCCAGTTGAACGTCGGGTTCACGTTGGGCAGCAGGTTCGCGCCGGTGGTGCGGTCGCGGTCCTCGATACCGGCCGCGATGCTGAGCACGCGGCCATGCAGCACGCGCGACTCGCCCATGACGCGCATATCGACCGGCGAGCCGATATGGATGCCATGAAGCTTGGTTTCCTCGAAATACCCTTCCACGTGGTACGAATTCACATCGACCATCGCCAGCACCGGCCGGCCCGTGGTGGCGTAGTCGCCAAGACGCGGCAGCTTGTCGTTGACGTAGCCATCGACGGGGCTGATCACGCGCGTGCGCTGGAGGTTCAGCCTGGCCACGTTGATCGCGGCTTCGGCCTGCGCGAGGCTGGCTTCCTGCTGCGCCACCCTGGCAAACCCTTCTTCGACGACTTCCTTCGACACCACGTCCGCCAGGGTCTGGCTACGCTTCGCTTCGCGCCGCGACTGCGCCAGCGTGGCGCGAATGGACGCGGCCGTGGCCTGCGCCTGTTGCAGCGCCAGCGCATAGCGATCGGTATCGATCTCGAACAGCACCTCGCCCTGCTTCACGCGCTGGTTGTCCTTGACGTTGACGCGCGTGATCAGCCCCGACACGTCGGGCGCCACCTGCACGATGTCCGCGCGGATATGACCGTCCCGCGTCCAGGGGGCCACCGTGTAGTAGTCCCACAGATGCTTGACGACGACCGCGCCGACCGCGACCACGGCCAACGTGAGCACAACCGGCCCGATGGAAGATATTTTTAGTTTCATGATGAGAACAGCGGCGCAAACGAGGGCGCAAAATAGACCACCCCACCCAGGATGATCACGTAGAGAGCAAGATTGAACAGGGACCTGTGCCACACGAGCCGGTAGAAGCCCACGCGCACGAACACGGCGCGCACCACCGACATGAGCGCGAACGCGACGAGCATCCATAGGAGCAGGACGGGCACGAACACGCCGTAGACATTGATTTCACCGGGGGTCATGGCTTTACGGGTATGGGAGCCGGCAATACCGCCGGCGGGAACATCGACACATGCATCTCGACGAGCGCGGACAACGCGATGGGCGAGCGCACCAGCGATTGCGCGCGCGACAGGCGCGTGCAGAGCGCGGGGGGCGGCGCCTCGAGCTTGCCCTTGAGCCGCGCTTCGTAATAGCCGGCGACACTGCGTAACACGCGGCGCACCGCATGCTGCTGGCTCGGTTCGAGATTCGGCAATTCGCGCTGGAGCGCGAGCGTGCTGAGCTCCACGCGCACTTCGTTGAAACCGTCCGAGGACACCTCGCTGGCGCTGGCCGCAAGGCGCGGCACGAGCTGCGACACGCGGTCCAGCATGCGCGCGCGAAACTGCGTGTGTTGCAGCGTCTGCCTGCCCGGATCGCCGTCGTTCGCATGATCGGCGATATCGCGCCAGCTCGCGCGCACCAGCCGGCGCACCGCGGCCTGCGTCCCGAACGGGCGCACCGTCAGCGTCCATAGCAGTGCGAACAGAATGCCCGCGATACCCGCGATATTGCCGTTGAAGAACGTCGTGAAGTTGGCGCTGTACGCGCCCTGGACGCCGATGTCGGTCGCGGTCACCACGCCGAGCGCAAGGCCGATCGGCGCGAAACGCGGCTGCGCGATCAGCAGCCCGATGCCAAGGAACGGAATCGCGAAAGAGATCACGAGCAGTTCGTAGTTCTGGGCGATGGGCAGCACCGCGAACAGCAGCACCATCGCCATCACCACCGCGGCGACGTTCGCGTTGAAGAAGCTCTGAATCATCGGCGCGGGCTCATCGGCCGCCGCGAAGAAGCAGCATGCCACCGCGCCGAGCGCCACGGCGCCCGCGCCATCGGACCAGCCGCTCCAGATCCAGATCATCCCCATCAGGAAGATGCCGAGCGCGATCGTGCCCGTGGAAAACAACAGCATGCCGTGGTCGTAGTGGCGGGCGCCGCCCACTTCCCAGCGGCGGAACGCGGGCACCCAGCCGGCCATCGGTTCATAGGCGCCCTTGTCGCGGCGGCAGATCGCATTGCGCAGCGACACGCAGTCCTGCCACAGGGCGACCATCTGCTGGAGGCGATCGGTCGCGGCGGTCAGCATCGCGGCGTCCCAGTTGTCGGCGTCGCGCGGATCGACCGCGTCGGGCGCGGATGCCGGTTGCACGGCGGTCGTATCGGCGGGGATGGCCGCTGCCTGATCGGCCGCCATGGCGGCCCGCCTGCCCGCGGACAGGTCACCGATCGTCGGTGCCGGCGCGGGCGCACCGGCCTGAATCCAGTCCGACACCGCGCGCATGCGCGCGGCCAGCGCTTCCGGCACGCCGCGATGCGCCTGCATCGACTCGACGATCGCGGCCAGCGACGACAGCACGGGCAGCAGCATCGTCATGCGGCCGCGCAGTTCGCGCGCCGCGCGCACGCGGCCGGCCGAGTCGGTGTCATAGGACAGCTGGCTGATCAACTGGTCGAGCGCAAGGATGTCGGCGGCAAGCTTGTGCCGGCTCTTGTGGCGCGTGGCGCGTGCCTGCGGGTTGGCGGAGAGCATATCGGTCGCCCACACCGCGGCATCGGTCATCCACTGCCGCGTGCGATCGCCGAGCACGGCCGTCACGCTGGTCGGGAACAGCACCGCGCCGACGACGCTCGCGCAGACGATACCGATGCAGATTTCCTCGGAACGCGCGATGGCCACGTCGAAGATACCGGACGGATTGTCGACGGTCGGCAGCGCGATAAGCGCCAGCGTATAGGCCGCGAGCATGAAGACATAGCTGCGCGGCGTGCGATCCATGAGCGCGAGATACAGCAACGCGCCCGCCCACAGCGATACCACCGCCATCAGCAGCGGCGGCGCATTGACGAGCATCGGCACGAACGCTACCGCCGCGGCCGCGCCGATCAGCGTGCCGAGCACGCGGTACAGCGCCTTCGAACGCGTGGCGCCGGTCAGCGGATGCGCGACGACGTAGACGGTCGCCATCGCCCAGTACGGACGCGGCAATCCCATATAGAGCGCAATCCAGAGCGCGAGCATCGAGGCGATGAACGCCTTGACGGAGAACAGCCAGTCGCGCGCGGAAGGCCAGTTCGGCATGACGCTCAGGCCTCCGCCTTGCCCGTGCCGCCGGCCGCCGCCGCGGCGCGTGCAAGGGCCTCGAGCACGCGCAGCGTCGCGGCCATGTCTTCGGCGCTGATGTCCGCGAAGACCTCGGCGCGCAGGTTGCGCAGGGCTTCCTCGATCTCGATGGCGGCGGCGTCGCCCGCTTCCGTGAGCGAGAGGCTGTTGGCACGGCGATCGTGCGGATCGACCTCGCGCCTGGCCAGCCCCGCCGCGCAGAGCTGATCCACGAGCCGCACGAGGGTGGCCCCCTCGACGCCCACGTAGTCGGCCAGCGTCACCTGCCGGACGCCACCGCCGAGGCGGCGAATAAACAGGAGCGGCGCGGCCGCGGCCGCCGACACGCTGTGATGGGCCAGCGCGTGGTGGCTGATCTGTCGCCATTGTCGGCCGGCCAGCATGAGCTGTCCGGTGAAGGCGAAGCGAAGGGCGTCTATCTGTTTCATGGGCAGAATGATAGGCGCAACATTATTAGAATGCAAACTATTTCATATGGAATAGTTTGAATGCATATAGATCGATGGTTCGCCTGACGATGCATTTTGGGCGCACAAACGCCTGTCCGCGAAACACAGATGCCGAAAAAAAGGGCGGCTACAGTGGCCGCCCTTTCAGGTTAGTCAAATCGCGGGAACTACGTCCGCAAGCTGCGCAGCATGTCCTCGACCATCGCATCCAGACTGAATTCCGGCTGCCAGCCCCAGTCCGCGCGCGCCGCGCTGTCGTCGATCGAGTCGGGCCAGCCCGAGGCGATCGCCTGCCGGTAATCGGGCGCGTAGCGGATCTCGAAGCCCGGCTCGCGCGCCTGGATGGCGGCCGCGATCTCGGCGGGCGTGAAGCTCATGCCGGCGAGGTTGTAGCTGCCGCGCTCGCGCACGGCCTCGCGCGGCGCCTCCATGAGTTCCAGCGTGGCACGGATGGCGTCGGGCATATACATCATCGGCAGGCGCGCATCGGGCTCCAGGAAGCACGTGTACGGCTCGCCCTTGACCGCCGAATGGAAGATATCGACGGCGTAGTCCGTGGTACCGCCGCCGGGTGGCGTCTTGTGGGAGATCAGGCCCGGGTAGCGCACGCTGCGGACATCGACGCCGTGGTTCTCGAAATACCAGCGGCACCACCCTTCCCCGGCCAGCTTGGAGATGCCGTACACGGTCGTCGGCTCCATCACGGTCTTCTGCGGCGTGTCGACCGCGGGCGTGGTTGGGCCGAACGCGGCGATGGAACTGGGCCAGAACACGCGCTCGATGCCATGCTGGCGCGCCAGCTCCAGCACGTTCAGCAGCCCGTTCATATTGAGGTTCCACGCCCACTGCGGCGCCTTCTCCCCCGTGGCCGACAGCGCCGCCGCGAGCAGGTAGATCTGCGTGATGCCGTGGCGCTCGACCACCGTGAGCAGTTCGCCCCGGTCGGTCACGTTGAGCATCTCGTGCGTCAGATGGAGATGGCGGCCCGTGGGCACCACGTCCGAGGTAATCACGTTCTCGCGGCCATGGCGTTCCGCCAGCGCGGTCGCCAGTTCGGAACCGAGCTGCCCGTTCGCGCCGATGATCAGGATCCTGGGTGGAACATTCGGCATCAGATCAGCTCCAGCTCGCGTCCGGCTTGCGCGAACGCGTCGAGCGCGCGCTGCAGCGTGGCCTCGTCATGGCTGGCGCTCATCTGCACGCGAATGCGCGCCTGGCCCCGCGGCACCACCGGGAAGAAGAAGCCGACCACGTACACGCCCAGTTCCAGCAGCCGCTGGGCCAGCGCCTGCGCGCGTTCCGCGTCGTACACCATGATCGGGATGATCGGATGGTCGCCAGGCTTGATATCGAACCCGAGCTTGCCGAGGCCCGCGCGGAAGAACGCGGTATTGCGTTCGAGCCGGTCGCGCAGCTCGGTGCTCGCTTCCAGGATGTCGAGCACCTTCAGGCTGCCGCCCACGATCGCCGGCGCCACGGTATTGGAGAACAGATAGGGCCGCGAACGCTGCCGCAGCAACTCCACGACTTCCCGCCGGCCGCTCGTGAAGCCGCCCGACGCGCCGCCCAGCGCCTTGCCGAGCGTGCCCGTGATGATGTCGATCTTGCCAAAGACGCCGCGCGCCTCGTGCGTGCCGCGCCCGCGCGCGCCCATGAAGCCGCTGGCATGGCATTCGTCGATGCCGAGCAGCGCGCCATACTCGTCGCAGATCGCGCGGATCTCGTCGAGCCGTGCCACCGTGCCGTCCATCGAGAACACCCCGTCCGTGAACACGAGCTTGTGCCGCGCGCCGTCGGCCGCCGCCTGCGCGAGTTGCGTGCGCAGGTCGTCGAGGTCGTTATGGTCGTAGCGATAGCGGCGCGCCTTCGACAGCCGGATGCCGTCGATGATCGACGCATGGTTCAGCGCGTCGCTGATAACGGCGTCTTCCGCGCCGAGCAGGGTCTCGAACAGCCCGCCATTGGCATCGAACGCCGAACCGTAAAGGATCGTGTCTTCGGTGCCCAGAAAGCGCGCGAGCCGCGCCTCCAGTTCCTTGTGCACATCCTGCGTGCCGCAGATAAAGCGCACCGAACTCATCCCGTACCCATGCGTGCGCAGTGCTTCGTGTGCCGCTTCCAGCACGCGCGGGTCGGACGACAGGCCCAGATAGTTGTTCGCGCACAGGTTGATGACCTCGCGCTGGTCGGCGGTGCGCACGACGGCGCCCTGCGGCGTGGCGATGATGCGCTCGGACTTGTAGAGTCCCGCCTCGCGGATGGCGTCCAGTTCCGCGCGGACGGACGCGTAGAAAGCCTCTGCACTCGACATGCGCTGACTCCCGGTGGTAGTGTCTGGGTCACTCGATCGATAAATCGAACGAGTTTCATATAACGAACAATTCGTGCACTATACAGAACGAAAAGTGGCCGCGCAACCTCCCCAGCTTCCCCCCTCCGCCTCATCCGACGGCCCGCCGGCAGTCGGCACCGCGCTGCAGTCGCTACGCCAGAGCCAGCAGTTGTCGCTGGACGAGCTGTCGCGCCGCGCCGGTGTCTCCAAGTCTATGCTGTCGCAGATCGAACGGAACCTCGCCAACCCGACCGTGGCTGTGTTGTGGCGGCTGGCCAATGCGCTGGGCGTGAGCCTCACGGATTTTCTGGAGAACGGCGGCGCGGAACGCCCCGCACCGGCGATCGCCGTGGTGCAGCAGCATGCGATTCCGGCGCTCAAGAGCCCCGACACCCGCTGCGAATTGCGGATTCTCGGCCCGATCGAGCTGGCCGGACGTTTCGAATGGTATGAACTGACGATCCAGCCCGGGGGCGTGCTGGCATCGGACCCGCATGAGGCGGGCACGCAGGAGCACCTGTCGGTGCTGTCGGGCGCGATGACGGTGCGCGCCGGCGACGACGAGAAGAAGCTGCGGCATGGGGAAACGGCGCGCTACGGCGCCGACCTGCCCCATGCGATTTCGAACCCGGGCAAGACCGTGGCGACGGCCATGCTCGTGGTCATGCATCCCGCCTGAGTCGCTACATTTCGTCGATGGCCGTGGATACGGCCGGCTTGCCGGCGCTCTGCTCGAGCGAGAACCGGTCGCGCGTCGTCACGTAGAAGCTCGCGCCGAACCGTCCGACCGGGAAATAGTCCTGCAGCCGCACGCGCCACGTCTCGGTATCGATCAGCCCTTCGCGCGCATGCAGCCGCAGCACGCGGCCGATGAAGATCTGGCGGCTTTCGGTCGCCAGCGTTTCCCATAGCCGGCATTCGAATGCCACCGGTGCCTCGGCGATACGCGGGGGCGCCACCGCCGTGCTCGGCGCGCCCGTCAGGCCCACGTGCGCCAGCTCGCTCACGTGCGGGGGCAGGCGTTCGCCGCAGCGATGCATCTTTTCCGCCATCGGCTCGTCGCTCAGGTGCACGACGAACTCGCCCGTGCGCTCGATATTGGCGGCCGTATCCTTCTGCGCGCCATCGCCGAGCCGGTTGACGCTGATCATCACGATCGGCGGTTCCTCGCCCAGCATGTTGAACATCGAGAACGGCGCCGCGTTGGCGGTGCCGTCGGGGCCGAGCGTCGTCACGAGCGCGATCGGCCGCGGCACGATCAGGCTCGCCATGAGCTTGTAGCGCTGGTATTCGGTAATGGCTTCGAAATCGACTTCCATATCAGCCTCCGAGTCCGAGCATCTGCGCGAGCGATTTCTCGCCCTGCATGCGCGACGTCTCGATGCGCTGCTCGAGGTCGTTCAGGTGCGCCTCCATGAGCGCCACCGCGCCGGCCGCGTCGCGCGCCTCGATGCATGCCACGATCGCCGCATGCTCGTCATGCTCGCACGGCGCATGTCCCGGCGGCTCGTACAGGCCCACGATGAGCGAGCAGCGCGAGACCAGTTCGGTCAGGTAGCGCTGCAACACGGGATTGCGCGCGAGCGCGGCAATGCGCAGATGAAAACCGCTGGCCAGCCGCGCCCACGACGGCTGGTCGAAGCGATGCATCGCATCGTGTTCCTCGTCCAGCTGCCGGCGCAGGTCGCGCAGGTCGGCGGCCGTCACGCGCTGGACCGCCAGTTCCACGAGCACGCGCTCCAGCGCGCGGCGCGCTTCGAAGATCTGGCTCGTTTCCTCGGGCGTCGGCTCGGCGATGACCGCGCCGCGGTTCGGACGCAACGCGACGATGCCGTCGTGCGCAAGCTTCTCCAGCACGCGCCGCACCACCGCGCGGCCCACGCCGAACAACTGGCACAGTTCGGGTTCGGGCAGCTTGGTGCCCGGCGTCAGGCGATGGTTGAGCACGCCGTCGAACACGGCGCGATAGATGCGGGCGTCGACGCTGCCCTCGTCGTTGCTCTCGCCGCCATCGCCCACGTCCTCGTCGGACGGGTCCGGCTTGCTGGCGGACTTGTTGGCAGGCTTGACGGCGGGACCCAGCGAGGCTTTGGCAGGCATGGAAGGCATCGGGAAAATATTCGCCATGATATTAGCGTGAAGCCGCGAGCGCAGTCTGCGCGCGGGCAAGCGGATACTGCTGGTCCATGACGTCGCAGATCGCGCCCGGCGTGGTGAACCACACCTCCCCCTGCGCGCGGCGGGCAGCGATATGCGCGAGCGCGCGGCGCAGGTGCCGCAGCCGATAGGGCTGTCCCACCAGATAGGGATGCAGCGCGATGCCCATCACGAGCGGCTGCGGATGCTGCGGATGATTCGCCTGCATCAGCATCTCGTCGAACTGGTCGATGATCATGTCGGCGAACGCGGCCGCGTCCATTTGCCGCGCGATGATCATCGGAATGTCGTTGAGCTCCTGCGGATACGGAATCGACCACAGCGGGCCGCCACGCGTCTCCATCCGGATGGGCCGGTCGTCGTGGGCCCAGTTCAGCGTATAGCGATAGCCGGTCTCGGCGAGCAGGTCGGGCGTCTGCAGCGTCTCCGAGATCCACGGCGACAGCCAGCCCGCCGGCGCCACGCCCGCCTGCGCGCGGATGCGCGCGCGGCAATGCTCGAGCAGCGCGCGCTCGCCCGCCTCGTCGAACTCGCTCTGGCGGTGCGCGTTCGTGTGGCCATGGCCGATCAGTTCGTCCCCGCGCGCGACGCAGGCATCGATGACCTCGGGGCAATGGTCGTAAAGCGCGGTGTTGAGCAGCACGCCGGCGGGCATCTCCAGCTGGTCGAACAACTCCAGGCACCGCCATACCCCGACGCGGTTGCCGTATTCGCGCCAGCTGTAGTTGAGCACGTCCGGCTGCGGCGAGACGGGCCCGAGATTGGCGCCGAGGCCCTCGCCGAACGCGAAGTGCTCGATGTTGAAGCCGAGGTACACGGCGAGGTTCGCGCCGTTGGGCCAGCGAAAGCGGTCCACGTCGGTGATGGGCCGGTACGGAAAGCGGCCGTGCGTGCGGAGCGGGCCAAACGAGGGGCCGAAAGTCGGACTGGAGGGATGCGTCATGGACGGATTGCCTTGTTTATCTGGGGAATGTCGCATTCGGAGGCATGGGCCGCCCCGTTCTGGCTCATCGCGCACCAGCAACGTGCGCGCAATCGGGGCAAATCTTCGTATGCAACAGATCGTACGGATCGTTCGCAAAAACCAAGCCAGATCGTCTACACGTTGATGCTGTTGGTGTTTGCGGCTTATGCACGGTTTCGCAGACGTGTGTGGCATGGCTCTTGCAATCGGAGGGCTCGCTAACCGATTGCCCATCCATCGTCCTCCGGAGATCACCATGTCCCAACTTCAACGCCCGGCCCGCCGCGCCATGCTCACGGTCGCCGCAGCCGCCTGCGTGCTCTGCGCCCTGCCCGCCCACGCCGCCGACACGATCAAGATCGGCCTGATCACCGCGCTCTCGGGCCAGTCCGCCCGCGCCGGCGAAGCGCTGACCCGTGGCATGACGATCGCCATCGACGAGATCAACGCCAAGGGCGGCCTGCTCGGCGGCCGCAAGCTCGAACTCGTGCGCCGCGACGACGAAGGCAACCCCGCCAAGGGCGTGCTGGCCGCGCGCGAGCTGATCTACAAGGAGAAGGTGGCGGTGCTGTTCGGCGGCCTCGATACGCCGGTCTCGATGGCCATCGTGCCCATCGCGAACCAGGAGAAGGTGCCGTTCGTGGGCCCGTGGGCCGCGGGCACGCCGATCACGCACAACGGCGCGAATCCGAACTACGTGTTCCGCGTGTCGGCCGTGGATGAAGTCGTGGACAAGGCCATGCTCCAGTACGCGCAGAAGGCGTTCGGCGCCAGCAAGGTGGGCCTGATCCTTGTGAACAACCCGTGGGGCGAGTCGAACGAGAAAGGCATCGTCGCCGCGCTGACGGCCAAGGGCATGAAGCCGGCCGGCATCGAGAAGTTCGAGGCCAACGACGTGGACGTGGTGCCGCAGCTGGGCCGCCTGAAGGCCGCGGGTGCCGATGTGCTGCTGATGGTCGGCAACGTGGGCCCGTCCGCGCAGGTGGTCAAGTCGCTCGACCGCATGGGCTGGAAGGTGCCGGTGGTATCGCACTGGGGTCCGGCCGGCGGCCGCTTCACCGAACTCGCGGGTCCCAACGCGAAGAATGTCCACTTCGTGCAGACGTACAGCTTCTTCGGCCAGCAGACGCCGGTCAGCACACGCGTGGTCAACGCGCTCAAGGCCAAGTACAGCGACGTCAAGGGTCCGGACGACATCACGCCGGCCGTCGGTGTGGCCAACGCCTACGACGCCATGCAGCTGGCCGGGCTCGCCATCGCGCAGGCCGGCAGCACCAAGGGCGATGCGATTCGCGAGGGCTTCTACAAGATCGACCGTTACGAAGGCCTGATCAAGACCTACGTCAAGCCGTTCAACGCGCAGACGCATGACGCGCTGAGCGAGAACGACTACGTGTGGGCGCAGTTCATCGACAACCGCATCGTTCCGGTCGGCAGCACGAAGTAATCGGCGCAACCGAAGTTATCAAGGATTCACCATGCTTTGGATTTCCGCGCTGATCAGCGGGCTGGGCCTGGGCAGCATGTACGGGCTCATGGCACTCGGCTTCCACATTACCTACGCGGTCTCCGCGACGGTCAACTTCGCGCAGGGCAGCTCGATGATGCTCGGCGCGGTGCTGACCTACACTTTCGCGCAGACGCTGGGCTGGCCGATGCCGCTCGCGATCGTGCTCGCACTGGCACTGTGCGCGCTCTATGGCCTCGCCGTCGAGTTCCTCGCGGTGCGGCCGTTCGCGAGCCGCGGATCCAATGCATGGCTGATGGCCACGGTCGCGCTCGGCATCGTGCTCGACAACGTGGTGATGCTCTGGTTCGGCACCGAGCCGCGCAGCCTGCCGTCGCCGCTGGCGATGTCGTCGCTGCAGCTCGGCGACACGGGCGTCGGCGTCTATCCGCTGCAGCTCGTGATTCCCGTCGTGGGCCTCGCGCTCGCGGCCGTGCTGCACTACGTGCTGCGCCGCTCGCGCTGGGGCGTGGCAATGCTGGCCGTGGTGCAGAACCGCGACGCCGCACGCCTGATGGGCATTCCCATTCGCCGCACCATCGCCGTGGCCTTCGCGCTGTCGACGCTGCTGGCCGGCGTGGCCGGCGTGCTCATCGCGCCGCTGTTCAACGTGCAGGCCGACATGGGCACCGTGTTCGGTCTCAAGGCATTTGCCGTGGCGATTCTCGGCGGTCTGTCGAGCGCCTGGGGCGTGATGATCGCGGGCCTGATCTTCGGCGTCGCGGAAGCGCTCGTCACCGCCTCCCTCGGCTCCAGCTACACGCAGATCATCACGTTCGCGCTGGTGATCGCGCTGCTCGCCCTGCGCCCCGATGGCCTGTTCGGCCGCGCGGAGGTTCGCAAGGTATGAACTCGCCCGCTTCCCAATCGATGACGTCTTCTTCCGCTGTGACTGGCTCCCAGGCCATCGTTTCCGCGCCGCTCAGGGCGCCGCTGCTCGGCCTCGGCTCGGCATGGCAGATCGGCGCCGTGTGCGCGTCGCTGCTGGCCGCCGCGGCGCTCGCCCTCACGCTCAACGGGTATTTCGTCTTCGTCATTGCCGGCGTGGCCATGCTCGCGCTGTGCGGCGTGGGCCTGAACCTGCTGCTGGGCCTGACCGGGCAGGTGTCGTTCGGCCACGTCGGGTTCTATGCGATCGGCGCCTATACGGTCGCGATTCTCACGGGGCAGTTCGGCTGGTCGTTCTGGGCCGCGTGGCCCGTGGCCACGCTGCTCGCCGCCGTGCTGGGCGCCCTGCTCGCGCTGCCCGCGCTGCGCGTGAAGGGGCCGGGCCTCGCCATGGTCACCATCGCGTTCGGCTTTATCGTCGAGCATGGCGCGGTCGAATGGCGCGCCATTACCGGCGGCCAGAACGGCCTGATGGGCATTGCGCAGCCGATGCTGCCCGGCGTCGAGGGCGGCGAACGTGCGATCGCCCTCATCGCCATCGTCGCGCTCGGCATCGCCGTCGCCGGCTATGCGCGCATCTCGCGCGGCAGCTGGGGCGCGGCGATGCGCGCGGTGCGCGACAGCGAAACCGCCGCCGCGTCCATCGGCATCGACCCGCTCGTGGTCAAGACCGTCGGCTTTGCGTGCTCGGCCGCGCTGGCGGGCCTTGCCGGCGGTCTGTTCGCGCCGCTGCAGGGGATGATCACGCCGGGCATGTTCTCGTTCCTGCAATCGATCCTGTTCGTGCTGGTCGTGATGATCGGCGGCGCGGGCACGGTGGCCGGGCCGCTCGTAGGTGCCGTGGTCGTCGGCCTGCTGCCCGAGATGCTGTCGAGCCTCGAGAACCTGCGGCTGCTGTGTTTCGGCCTGCTGCTGCTCGTGGTGCTGTGGGTGGCGCCGAGCGGCATCGTGGGCGTGGTGGTCGATATCTTCCGCCGCTTCCGTGCGCCGGGCGCGCAGGCGGGCCCACATGCGGAGGGCCGCCATGCGGGCGATACCGTCTCGCTGCCCGCGCGCGCGCCCGAGTCGCGCCGCGGCCTGTCGGCGCTGGGCCTGTCGATGGTGTTCGGCGGCGTGCGCGCGGTGGACAGCCTCTCGTTCGAGCTGCCGGCCGCCAGCGTCACGAGCCTGATCGGCCCGAACGGCGCCGGCAAATCGACGGTGCTCAACATGCTGTCGGGCTACTACCATCCGCGCGAAGGCGGCCGCCGCCTCGGCGCGGCGCCGCTCGACTCGCGCGGCGCGTGCCATAGCGCGCGCCAGGGTATCGCGCGCACCTACCAGACCACGCAGCTGTTCGCGGGCATGAGCGCGCTCGACAACGTTGCCATCGCGCTCGCGGGCGGCCGCCTGGGCACGCTGTTCGGCATCGCGCGCTTTACCGCGCCGGCCGTGCGCGAGCAGGCGCGCGCGCTGTTGCGGGCGTGCGGTTATGCGGGCGACCCCGACACGAGCGCGGCCGATCTCGCGCACGTCGATCGCCGCCTCGTGGAGATTGCCCGCGCGCTGGCCACGCAGCCGTCGGTGCTGCTGCTCGACGAACCCGCGGCCGGTCTCTCGCGCGAGGACAAGGCCACGCTCGGCGCGCTGCTGCGCCGCATCGCGGACAGCGGTGTGGCGGTGGGCCTCGTCGAACACGATATGTCGCTCGTGATGGATGTCTCCGACGGCATCGTCGTGATCGATGCGGGCCAGCGGCTCGCGATGGGCACGCCGGTCGAGATCCGCAACGATCCGTCCGTACGGCGCGCGTATCTGGGCGAAGCGTCCGCGACGCCCGTGCGCTCGCGCTCCCGTAGCGCCGCCGCGGACCAGCTTCCGCCCGAGGTGCTCGGCGTGAGCGCGCTGCGCGCGGGCTATGGTGCGGCACCCGTGCTGCACGACGTCGATCTGCAGGTGCGCGAGGGCGAGATGGTCGCGCTGCTCGGCGCCAATGGCGCGGGCAAGTCCACGCTGATGCGCGCGCTCGCGGGTCTGCATCGGCCCGTGAGCGGGGGCATCACGTTCGACGGCACCGATCTCTCGCGTCTCGATGCCGCGCGCATCGCGGAAATGGGCGTGGTGCTCGTGCCCGAAGGCCGCCAGGTCTTCCCCGAACTTTCGGTGCTCGACAACCTGCGCCTCGGCGCATTTCCGTCGGGCCGCATAACGCGCGCCGAGATGACGCAGCGCGTGGAGTCGATGTTCGCGCGCTGGCCGCGCCTGCGCGAGCGCCAGCACCAGCGTGCCGGCCTGCTGTCCGGCGGCGAGCAGCAGATGCTGGCCGTGGCGCGCGGACTGATGTCGCGCCCCACGGTGATGCTGCTCGACGAGCCCTCGCTGGGCCTCGCGCCGAAGGTCATCGACGAACTGTTCGCGTCGCTGGACACGCTGCGCGAGTCGTCGATGACGATCCTGCTCGTCGACCAGATGGCGGCGCTCGCGCTGTCGCTGGCCGATCGCGCCTACGTACTGGAAGAAGGCCGCGTGGTCGCGAGCGGTCCCGCCGAAGCGCTGGCGAAAGATCCGGCGCTCGTACAGGCTTATCTCGGAGGTCACGACGCATGACAGGCACGCTCGCTCACTCCACCCGGGGCATGGTCACGAGCCCGCACGCGCTGGCGAGCGAAGCCGGCGCGGCGATCCTGCGCGCGGGTGGCAATGCCATCGAGGCGGCGATCGCGATGGGCGCGACGCTGGCCGTCACCTATCCGCATTTCACGGGACTCGGCGGCGATGCGTTCTGGATCGTCAGCGATCGTGACGGCAATGTGCAGGGGCTCTCCGGTATCGGGCAGGCCGCGATGACGCCCCCCGCCTATGACGGCGCGATTCCCGTGCGCGGGCCCGGCTCCGCGCTGACCACGGCAGCCACCGTCGATACGTGGGATCGCGCGTTTGCGCTGAGCCGCGATCGCTGGGGCGGCAGGCTCGCCTGGCCGCGGCTGTTCGAGGCCGCGATCGCGCATGCGGATGCGGGATTTCCGGTCACGCCGTCCCAGCGCTTCTGGCAGGACTTCCGCGCCGGGGAGCTGCGCGCGCATCCGGAGCAATGGCCCGGTTTCGCGGCAACGTTCATGCCGGACGGACGCATGCCCGAAGTCGGCGAAACGCTGCGGCAGCCGGCGCTTGCGCGCAGCCTCGCGCGCATTGCCACGCATGGCGCGCGCGAGTTCTACGAAGGCCAGCTTGCCGAGCGCATCGTCGCGGGGCTGCAGGCCGCGGGGTCGCCGCTGACGATGGCCGATCTTGCCGCGACGCGCGCGCGTGAAGAAGCGCCATTGCGCGTACCGTACCGCGGGGGCGAGTTGCTGAGCCTCGCGCCACCCACGCAGGGCATTACCACGCTGCAGATCATGGGTATTCTCGACCGGTTCGATGTGGCGAGCGTGACCGAGGGCAGCGCCGACTACTACCATCTGCTCGTGGAGGCCGTGAAACAGGCATTTATCGAACGCAACCGGTATGTCGCGGACCCCGAGTTCGCCGACGTTCCCGTTGCGGCGATGCTCTCGCGCGAACGGCTCGATACGCTGGCCGCGCGCGTGGACCGCGCGCGGGCGCTGCCGTGGCCGCATGTGTATCAGCATGGCGATACGGTCTATCTGGCGGCGGCCGATAGCGAGGGACGCTGCGTGAGCGTGTTGCAGACCGTGTATTTCGACTGGGGCAGCGGTGTCGTGGCGGGCGACACCGGTATCCTGTGGCACAACCGGGGCGCGGCCTTCAGTCTCGCGCCCGGTCATCACAATGCGCTCGCGCCGGGCAAGCGGCCGTTTCACACGCTCAATCCGGGGATGTATCTCAAGCAGGGGCGGCCCTGCCTGCTCTATGGCACGCAAGGTGCGGACGGACAGCCGCAGACGCTGTCCACGGTGCTCACGCGGCTGATCGACCATGGCATGAATCCGCTGCAGGCGCTCTCGCAGCCACGGTTCCTGCTGGGGCGGACGTTCTCCGATACGCGCGATACGCTCAAGCTCGAGGCAGACGCGGGTGACGGCGTGATGACGGCATTGACGCGCCTGGGCCATGAAATCAGCCCGATTGCCGCGCAAAGTCCGCTTGCCGGACATCCTGGCGTCATAGCGATCACGCACGATGACTATCGGCTGGCCGGCGCGCACGATCCGCGCAGCGATGGGCTGGCCATCGGTCTCTGAGAGGCACAGAAACTTTTCGCAGATCTTTATGCAAAGGCCCTGCGTTTTGTAGCGGTTTTGTACTTCTCCGGAACCCCGGGGGGATGCCCTCGTCAAAGCAATGACTGCTGAATGCGGCCATCATGCGCCGCAGCATGCCGCCACTCGAAAGACGCTCTCATTCTGGAAGCGTCGCCGCGTCCCCAGCAAACCGCTCCCCTCTCGCCAAGGAGAACACTGTGCTGAGCCCACATGAACTTGCCACGCTGATGTTGATCGGCAGTGGCCCGCATACTCGTACCGATACGACACCGGACCATCCCGAGATCGATCCGGTCGATCTCGACGCGTTGATCGCGCGACAACTGGTCAGCATCGAATCCTCGGAGGATCGATCGCTGCCCCAGATCACCGACCACGGCCGCTCGATGCTGAAGGCCGTCGGCCGCGACTGCTGAACCCGACCTGTTGACCACAACCGGCTGGCAATCCGACATCCCGGCCCGGCTCGACCGGCTGCCATGGTCTCCATGGCACTGGCGCGTCGCGATCGCCCTTGGCATCGCATGGGTACTCGATGGGCTGGAGGTCACGCTGGTCGGCTCCGTGGGAGCCGTGCTCGAGCGCTCCGATACGCTGGCGCTCACTGCCGCGCAGGTAGGCTGGAGCGGCTCGCTCTACATTCTCGGCGCCGTCACCGGCGCACTCGTTTTCGGCCGCATGGCCGACCGCCTCGGCCGCAAACGGCTGTTTCTCGCGACGTTGTTCGTCTATATGGGCGCGACGCTGGCCACGGCGTTCTCCCCCGATTTCGCGTTTTTCGCCGTTTGCCGGTTTCTCACGGGGCTTGGCATCGGCGGCGAATATGCGGCCATCAATTCCGCGATCGACGAACTGATTCCCGCGCGCGTGCGCGGCCGCGTGAATCTTGCGATCAATGGCAGCTTCTGGCTCGGTGCCGCGCTCGGCGCGGGCTTGAGCCTCGTGGTGCTGGACCCGCGCGCGCTGGGCCCCGTGTGGGGCTGGCGCGCGTGCTTCGCGCTCGGCGCGGTGCTCGCGGTGGCCATCGTGCTGATTCGACGGCATGTGCCCGAGAGCCCCCGATGGCTCGCCACGCATGGGCGGCACGAGGAAGCCGAACGGATCATCGCGCAGATCGAGGCCGAGGTGACGCGACAGCGCGGCCCGCTCGCGGACGTGCCCGCCACGCATGCGAAGGTCGCCTACGCGGGCCGGCCGTCGCCGTCGCTGCGCGAAGTGGTCGGCATCCTGCTGAAACGCTATCGCACGCGCAGCGTGGTGACGTTCGTGCTGATGGTGTCGCAGGCATTCTTCTACAACGCGATCTTCTTTACCTACGCCCTCGTCCTCACGCGCTTCGAAGGCGTGGCCGAGGAACGCGTGGCGCTCTACCTGTTCCCGTTCGCGCTGGGCAACGCCGCGGGTCCGCTTATCCTCGGCCCGCTGTTCGACCGCATCGGCCGGCGCAAGATGATTGCGCTGACCTACTGCCTGTCGGGCGCGGGCCTCGCCGCAACGGGCTATGCGTTCATGCACGGCATGCTCGACGCCCGCTCGCTCGCGCTCTGCTGGTCCGGCGTCTTCTTCCTCGCCTCGGCGGCCGCGAGCTCGGCCTATCTCACCGCGAGCGAAGTGTTCCCACTGGAAATGCGCGCGCTCGCCATCTCCATCTTCTATGCGGTGGGCACGGGCACGGGCGGTTTCATCGCACCGGTGCTGTTCGGCACCCTGATCGAAACGGGCAGCCGCGACGCGGTGGCAGCGGGCTACGGCATCGGCGCGCTACTGGTCATCGTGGCGGGGCTGCTGGCATTGCGATACGGCGTCGATGCCGAACGCCGATCGCTCGAGGACATCGCGCCGCCGTTGGGCGTGGACGCCTAGCTCAGCCCATCCAGCACGATATGCTGCCCGTGCATCGCCTGCGCGCCTTCGGAAGCGAGGAAGGCGATGGTTCTGGCGGCGGTGCCGGTCGAGACCCAGCGGGCGGGGTCCGATGACGGCATGCCGTTGCGGTTGGCCGGGGTGTCGAGGATGCTCGGGGCGATGCTGTTGACGTTGATACCGGCGTCCCGGACTTCGCGGGACAGGCTTTCGACGAGGCGTTGCAGGGCGCTCTTGGACGCGATATAGGCCCCCATCGTGGCGGCACCTGCCGAGGCGGCACGCGCGGTGACCGCGATGACCTTGCCGCTGCGCTGGAACATCATCGCGGGAATGAAATGGCCCGTGACGGCGATGAAGGACCACGCATTCAGGTCCATCATGCGCGTCCACGATTCGCGGCTCAGCGTATGCGTGGGTTCGCCCATCTCGAAACCGCCGGCCACGTGGACCAGCACATCGACCGAGCCGAACGCGTCTAGGATCGCCGCGGCAACGGGCGCCATCGCGGCGTCGGACGTCACGTCCGCCGCGTGCAGCAGATGGCCGCCGTGGTCCGGCTCCGGATGCGCGAAGACGCTTTGCAGGTGCTGCAGGCTGTGGTCGATCAGCGCGAGCCGGGCGCCCTCGCCCGCGAAGCGGCTGGCCACCGCGCGGCCCAGCGCGCCGGCCGCGCCGGTAATGACGACATGACGCACAGGCTGGCGTGGCGTGTTGGCTTCCATCGCAATCTCCGGGGCTGAGGGTCTTTACACCATAGAACCCCCACTGCCTGGCTGCCAGTGCGGCGGTGCCTGCCGGCACCACAACTGTGCAGCGCCAAATGCCAAAAGTGTGTATGGCCCGCCGCCAGACGCTCGGCGATGATGCGGCTCCCCAGACCACCGCCACAGGACCCGAAGTGCCACCCTCCCGCACCAGCCAGAGCGCCACGCTCATCGCCGTCCTCGCGCTGATCGGGTCGATGGCATCGCTTTGCGTGGGCACCTCGTACGCCAAGAGCCTGTTCTCCGTGGTCGGCGCCCAGGGCACCACCGCGCTGCGCGTCGGATTCTCGGCGCTGATCCTGCTCGCGGTCTGGCGCCCATGGCGCCTGCCCTTGTCCGGCCACCACGCGCGTGTCATCGCGCTCTACGGTGCCTCCCTCGGCGCGACCAACCTGCTGTTCTATATGGCGCTGCGCAGCATTCCGCTCGGCCTGTGCATCGCGATCGAATTCATGGGCCCGCTGACGGTGGCCGTGCTGTCGTCGCGCCGGGCCATCGACTTCCTCTGGATCGGGTTCGCGGTGGTCGGGCTGTGGATGCTGCTGCCGCTGGGCGATGCGGCCACGCATCTGGATCCGGTCGGCCTGGGCTATGCGCTAGCAGCGGGCGTCGGCTGGGCGCTCTATATCGTGTTCGGGCAGATGGCGGGCAGCGCACACGGCGGGCAGGCCACGTCGCTGGGCCTGACGGTGGCGGCCATCGTGGTGTTTCCGTTCGGCATCGCGCATGCGGGCAGCGAACTGTTCGCGCCCTCGCTGCTGATCTCGGGGCTCGCGGTAGGCCTGCTCTCGAGCGCGATTCCCTATTCGCTGGAAATGGTGTCGCTCAAGCGGCTGCCGCGCCGGACGTTCGGCATCCTGCTGAGCCTGGAGCCCGCCATGGGCGCGCTAGCCGGGCTCGTGTTCCTGCATGAACAGCTGACGGCCGTGCAGTGGCTGGCCATTGGCAGCATCATCGTCGCGTCGATCGGGTGCACGGTGACCGCGCGCGGCAAGCGGAACGTTGCGGATGAAGGCGTCCCCGCCTGATCAGCCCTGGAACCAGTCGCGGGCGAGCCAGCTCTCGCGCGACGTGGTCGCCAGCGATAGCCGGACTTCGTGCGTGTACGCATCGCCGGGCGTGCGGCGCGTGCTGAAACCGAACTCGCGCATCAACGCCAGCATGCGGCGATTCTCGCTGAGCACGTCGCCGCGCATGCCCCGCAGGCCCTCGGCCCGCGCCAGTTGCCGGAGATGCTGAATCAGCCGGCGGCCCAGACCGCGTCCCTGCCACGCATCGGCGACCACGACCGCGAACTCCGCCTCATCGGCGTCGTTGACCACATAGACCGCATTGGCGACCACCTCGTCCCCATCCGTGACCACGAGCGCGATATTCCGCCCCTCGTGCCGACCAAGGACCCGGCTGATCACCGCATCGCCGACCTGCCCGCCCGACAGAAAACGGAAATAGCGCGACTCGCGCGACAACCCGTCGATAAACCGACGCAGTGCCGACATATCGTCGGTCCGGGCGCTCCGCACGGTGACTTCGCGATTGCCGCAGAGGGTCCAGTGCATCGCCGCGCCGTGCGCGTTGGTGTCATGCCGTGCCATGTCGAAACCTGACTATTTAATTCGTAGTCAGGAGTATAGGCACTATCCTGACTTTTGCAAATGAAGTCAGCGTGCTATTGTGGAAGCATCATGTCTTCCGCGACCCCTTCGACCCCCTCTTCCCTCCCCGCCTCCTCTCCAGCGCCGTTGCCGCCACCTATCGACCTGAGCCAGTGCTCGATCGCGGCCGCGCTGTCGTTGGTGGGCGAAAAGTGGACGATCCTGATCCTGCGCGACGTGTTCTCGGGCGTCCGTCGCTTCGACGACTTCCTCGCGCGGCTTCAGTGCTCGCCCGCCGTCCTGTCGGCGCGGCTCAAGTCGCTGACCGAAGCCGGCCTGCTCCGCAAGGTCAGCTACAAGGAACCGGGCGAACGCGAACGGTTCGGCTATCACCCCACACGCTCGGCCGTCGAACTGCTGCCAGTGCTGGTGGGCCTCATGCAATGGGGCGACGCACACCTGACCTCCTGCGGCCAGGGACCGGCCGAGGTCCGCGCGCGATCGTCCGGCCTGAAGGTCCGCGTGGCGCTCCTCGACGAGCATGGCGAGCCCGTGGCGCCGAACGATATGGTGCTGCAGGCGACCGCGCCCGCGACGGCATCCTGAACGCCGCGCGCTGCCCCAAAACGCTGCGCTGCACCATGACCGTGCGATCGCCCCATGGTGGCGCGCCGGTTACGGTGCATCGACCGGGCGTTTCCCGCACTTTCCGCTCGAATTCGTAACGCGAACGCCATATTCAGGCTTGGCACACGGCTTGCGATATAGGGAGCGGGCCGATCAACGGCGATCCGCCCACCCCACATCGCACGCTGGCTATTCCATGTAGCTGGCGGTAGGACAACGGCGTCCCCAGAACTGGTCCATGACCAGCCTCTCGGGACGCCTTTTGTTTTTGGAGCCACGAATGATCGGCAAAGCCACCCGAATCGATCTGCTGAGCATGAAAACGCCGCAGATGCGCGCCTTCCACCTGACCTGGATGGCGTTCTTCGTCTCGTTCTTCGCGTGGTTCGCCTGCGCGCCGCTGATGCCGGTGCTCAAGGGCGAATTCGGCCTGACGCCGAACCAGATTGCCAATATCAATATCGCGGCCGTCGCGGTCACGATTCTCGTGCGCCTGGTCATCGGCCCGATGTGCGACCGCTTTGGCCCCCGAAAGACCTACACCGGCCTGCTCGCCATCGGCGCCCTGCCCGTGCTCGGCGTGGCGCTGGCGCAGAACTACGAGACGTTCCTGTTCTTCCGCCTGCTGATCGGCGCCGTGGGCGCGAGCTTCGTCATCACGCAGTACCACACGTCCGTGATGTTCGCCCCCAACGTGGTCGGCACCGCCAACGCGGCGGCGGCCGGCTGGGGCAATGCGGGCGGCGGCGTGGCGCAGGGCCTGATGCCGCTGCTGCTCGGCGCCGTGCTGTTCCTCGGCGTGGACCACACGCTCGGCTGGCGCATCGCGCTGATCGTGCCCGGCGTGCTGATGCTGATCATGGCCGTCGTGTACTGGCGCTTCACGCAGGACTCGCCCGAAGGCAATTTCTCCGACCTGCGCGCCCGCGGCATTGCCGTTTCGGGTGGCAAGGGCGGTGGCGGATGGGCCAGCTTCCGCGCGGCCAGCGCCAACTACCGCGTGTGGATGCTGTTCATTACGTACGGCGCGTGCTTCGGCGTGGAACTGTTCATCCATAACGTGGCGGCGACCTACTACGTCGATCATTTCGGCCTGTCGCTCAAGTCCGCCGGCCTCGCGGCCGCCAGCTTCGGCCTGCTCGCGCTGTTCGCCCGCGCGCTCGGCGGCTGGCTGTCCGACAAGGCCGCGCAGCGCCGTGGCCTCGACGCCCGCTCGATGCTGCTGTTCGTGTTCATCCTCGGCGAAGGCCTGGGCCTGCTGTGGTTCGCGCAAGCCTCGAGCGTGACGCTCGCGATCGTCGCGATGCTGCTGTTCGGCCTGTTCACCCATATGGCCTGCGGCGCGACGTATGCGCTGGTGCCGTTCATCGACCGCAAGGCGCTCGGCGGCGTGGCCGGCATCATCGGCGCCGGCGGCAATGTCGGCGCGGTGGCGGCCGGCTTCCTGATGAAGGGCCTCGGCGATCTGCACCAGACGCTCACGTGGCTGGGCATCACGGCCACGCTCGCGGCGCTGTGCGCCATCGCCGTCCGCTTCAGCGCGGAACACAAGGCCCGCGAGCAGGCGCTCTACGACAGCGCACTCGGCACGCAACCCTGAACAACACCCACATCCCCAGGACAGCCATCATGAAAATCGTTATCGTCGGGCACGGCATGGTCGGCCACAAGTTCCTCGAAGTCCTCGCCGAAGCGGACAGCAACGACGGCGCGGGCGACCTCGAGGTGACCGTGCTCTGCGAAGAGCCGCGCCCCGCTTATGATCGCGTGCATCTGTCGGAATTCTTCGCGGGCAAGTCGGCCGAGGATCTGTCGCTGGTGCCCGAAGGGTTCTTCGAGCAGCACGGCAACATGCTGCTGCGCCTGAACGCGAAGGCCACGGCGATCGATACCGTCGCCAGGACCGTGACCGCGTCCACCGGCGAAACGCTGCCCTACGACAAGCTGATCCTGGCCACCGGTTCGTATCCGTTCGTGCCGCCCGTGCCGGGCAAGGACCGCACGGACTGCTTCGTCTACCGCACCATCGAAGACCTCGAGGCCATGCAGGAGTGCGGCACGCGCGCCAGGCGCGGCGTCGTGATCGGCGGCGGCCTGCTGGGCCTGGAATGCGCGAAGGCCTTGCGCGACATGAACCTGGAAACGCACGTGGTCGAGTTCGCGCCGCGCCTGATGGCGGTGCAGGTCGATGACGGCGGCGGCCGCATGCTGCGCCAGAAGATCGAATCGCTCGGCGTGACCGTGCACACCGGCAAGAACACCGTCGAGATCGTCGATGGCGAGACCGCGACCCATCGCATGAACTTTGCCGATGGCACGCACCTCGAGGTCGATATGATCGTGTTCTCGGCCGGCATCCGTCCGCGCGACGAACTCGCGCGCGCCAGCGGCCTCGCCGTCGGCGAGCGCGGCGGCATCGTGGTGGACAACAACTGCCTGACGTCGGACCCGCACGTGTACGCGATTGGCGAATGCGCGCTGTGGCAGGGCAAGATCTTCGGCCTCGTGGCCCCCGGCTACGACATGGCCCGCGTGGCCGCGAAGCACCTGCGCGGCCATACCGGTGAAGGCGCCGAGTTCGCGGGCGCGGACATGAGCACCAAGCTCAAGCTGATGGGCGTGGACGTGGCCAGCATCGGCGATCCGCACGGCAACGTGCCCGGTAGCCGCTCGTACCAGTTCACCGACGAACGCAAGCAGATCTACAAGAAGCTCGTGGTCTCCGACTGCGGCAAGTTTCTGCTGGGCGGCGTGCTCATCGGCGATGCCACCGAGTACGGCACGCTGCTGCAGATGATGCTGAACCGCATCGAGCTGCCGGAGTCGCCCGAATTCCTGATCCTGCCGTCGTCCGATGGCCAGGCGAGGCCCGCGCTCGGCGCCGACGCGCTGCCCGATACGGCCCAGATCTGCTCGTGCAACAACGTGAGCAAGGGCCAGATCTGCGCGGCCGTGACCGACGGCGCCACCAGCATCGGCGCGCTCAAGTCGTGCACGAAGGCCGGCACCGCTTGCGGCGGCTGCGTGCCGCTGGTGACGCAGATCATGAAGGCGGAGATGAAGAAGCAGGGCATGGCGGTGAACAACCACCTGTGCGAGCACTTCCCCTACTCCCGCCAGGAGCTCCACCACCTCGTCCGCGTGGGCAAGTTCCGCACGTTCGACGACCTGCTGGCCGCGCATGGCCACGGCATGGGCTGCGATATCTGCAAGCCGACCGTCGCCAATATTCTGGCTTCGTGCTGGAACGACTTCGTGCTCCAGCCCGACAACGCGAGTCTGCAGGATTCCAACGATTACTTCCTGGCCAATATCCAGAAGGACGGCACCTACTCGGTGGTGCCGCGCATGCCCGGCGGCGAAGTCACGCCGGACGGCCTGATCGCGGTCGGACAGGTGGCCAAGAAATACGGCCTCTACACCAAGATCACGGGCGGCGCGCGCGTGGACATGTTCGGCGCGCGGCTGGAACAGCTGCCGCTGATCTGGGAAGAACTGATCGCGGCCGGCTTCGAATCGGGCCACGCCTACGGCAAGTCCCTGCGCACGGTGAAGTCCTGCGTGGGTTCCACCTGGTGCCGCTATGGCGTGGACGATTCGGTGGGCCTCGCGATCGCACTCGAGAACCGCTACAAGGGCCTGCGCGCGCCGCACAAGATCAAGTTCGGCGTATCGGGCTGCACGCGCGAATGCGCCGAGGCACAGGGCAAGGACGTCGGCGTCATCGCCACGGAAAAAGGCTGGAACCTCTACGTCTGCGGCAATGGCGGCATGAAGCCGCGCCATGCGGAACTGCTCGCGGGCGACCTCGACCGCGACACGCTGCTGCGCTACATCGACCGGTTCCTGATGTTCTACATCCGCACCGCCGACCGCCTGCAACGCACGAGCGTCTGGCGCGACAACCTCGAGGGCGGCCTGGACTACCTGAAGTCGGTCGTCATCGACGACAAGCTCGGCATCGGCGCGGACCTCGAGGCCGACATGCAGCACGTGGTCGATACCTACGAGGACGAATGGAAGCGCGCGGTCACCGATCCGGCCACGCGCCAGCGCTTCCGCCATTTCGTCAACAGCGACGCGCACGACAACAACGTCGTGTTCATGGAAGAACGCGGACAGGTACGCCCCGCCACGCCGGAGGAACGGAAATTGCAGCACGCGAAGCTGCACCACATCCCCGTGGTAGCCGTGCCCGCAAACGCAGCATAAGCGCCGAGTAAGCGCCGAAAAACGAACGGAGAACGTGATGAGCCATACGCATCGGAACGAAACCTGGACCGCCATCTGCACCTTGCGCGATATCGTGCCCAATACTGGTGTGTGCGCGCTGGTCGACGACCAGCAGGTCGCCGTCTTCCGGATTGGCCGTGGCGAAGAGGTCTACGCGATCGCAAACTTCGACCCCAACTCGCAGGCGTCGGTGCTGTCGCGCGGCATCGTGGGCAATCTGGGCGAGCGGCTCGTGGTGGCCTCGCCGATCTACAAGCAGCATTTCGACCTGCGCACGGGCGAATGCCTGGAAGCCCCCGAGCATTCGGTGCAGGCGTTCTCGGCGCGCCTCTACGACGGCAAGGTATGGGTGGCCCAGGTCTCCGCCAGTGCGATGACGGAAGCCCAGACCGAGGAACTCGCGGCATGACGGTCTCGCCAGCTTCCCGCAAGCCTCGCCTCGTCGTGATCGGCAACGGCATGGCCGGCATGCGCACGGTCGAGGAACTGCTGAAGCTGGCGCCCGACCTCTACGACATCGCCGTGTTCGGCGCCGAGCCGCACGGCAACTACAACCGCATCTTGCTGTCGCCGGTGCTCGCGGGCGAGAAGACCGTGGACGACATCATGCTGAATACGCGCGAGTGGTATGCGCAGAACGGCATCGAATTGTTCGCGGGCGATCCCGTCGTCGCGATCGACCGCCCGCGCCGCATCGTGCGCGCGCAGTCGGGCCGCGAAGTCGGCTACGACCGCCTGCTGATTGCCACGGGCTCCACGCCGTTCATCCTGCCGGTGCCGGGGCATACGCTGGATGGCGTCATCGCGTTCCGCGACATTCAGGATGTGGAAAAGATGCTGGCCGCCGCGCGCGATCACCGCCACGCCGTGGTGATCGGCGGGGGGCTGCTCGGGCTGGAGGCGGCCAACGGCCTGCTGCGTCAGGGCATGCAGGTCACGGTCGTGCACAACACCGACAGCCTGATGGAGCGCCAGCTCGACAAGCCCGCTTCCGCGCTGCTCAAGATCGCGCTCGAACGCAAGGGCCTGCGCTTCCTGCTCGCCGCGCAGACCGAGGCGATCCTCGGCGACGTCAGCGAGTCGCCGCGCGTGATCGGCGTGCGCTTCAAGGACGGCAGCGAGATCCCGGCGGACCTCGTCGTGATGACCGCTGGCGTGCGGCCGAACATCGCGCTCGCGGCCAGCGCCGGTCTGCATTGCGAACGCGCGATCGTCGTCGACGACACGCTGCAGACGTTCGACCCGCGCGTCTACGCCGTGGGCGAATGCGTGCAGCATCGCCAGGCCACGTTCGGCCTCGTGGCACCGATCTGGGATCAGGCGCGTGTCTGCGCCGCGCACCTCGCGGGCGCGGGCCATCGCCGCTACGTGCAGCAGGCCACCGCGACCAAGCTCAAGGTGACCGGCGTCGATCTGTATTCGGCCGGAGACTTCATCGGCGGCGAAGACAGCGAGGACCTCGTGCTGCGCGATCCGCGCCGCGGCATCTACAAGCGCCTCGTGCTGGAGCACGGGAAGCTCGTCGGCGCCGTGCTGTACGGGGACGTCAAGGACGGCCCCTGGTATTTCGACCTGATTCAGACGGGCCAGCCCGTGCAGGCCCTGCGCCAGCGCCTGCTGTTCGGCAAGGCGCAGTGCGAAGCGCTGCTGGCCGCGTGAACGGCATCCCCCTCAAGACTCGTAGAGACGAACGCGTGAACCTGTCCGACATTGCAGTGGTCTCGGCCACGCCGACCGCCACGACCTCGACCACGTGCCCGTACTGCGGCGTCGGCTGCGGCGTGCGCGCGACCGTGCGCGCCGACGGACAGGTCGACATTCAGGGCGATGTCGATCATGCGTCGAATCATGGCCGCCTGTGCGTCAAGGGCTCCGCGCTCGGCGATACGGTATCGCTCGACGGCCGCCTGCTGCATCCGCAGATGCGCGAGGCCGACGGCACGCTGCGCCGCGTCTCGTGGGATACCGCGCTGGACGCCGTGGCGCAGGGTTTCTCGCGGGTCGTGGCCGAGCACGGTCCCGACGCGGTGGCGCTGTACGTCTCGGGCCAGATCCTGACCGAGGACTACTACGTCGCCAACAAGCTCATGAAGGGCTTTATCGGTTCGGCCAATATCGACACGAACTCGCGCCTGTGCATGTCTTCGGCCGTGGCCGGCCACAAGCGCGCGTTCGGCGAGGACCTCGTGCCGTGCAGCTACGAGGACCTGGAGCAGGCGGACCTCGTCGTGCTGGTGGGCTCGAACACCGCGTGGTGCCATCCGATCCTGTTCCAGCGCCTGTCGAAGGCACGCGAGGCGCGGCCTGACATGAAGATCGTGGTCGTCGATCCGCGCCGCACCGCTACCTGCGAGATGGCGGACATGCATCTGCCGCTGCGCGCGGGAACCGACGTGGCGCTGTTCAACGGTCTGCTGGCCTATCTGGCCCGCAATGGCCATACCGACGAGGCATTCGTCGCCGCGCATACCTCGGGCCTCGACGATACGCTGCGTGCCGCCGATGCCGAGGGCATGGATATCGAGAACGTGGCGCGCACCTGCCGCCTCGATCCGCGTGACCTGGAGGCGTTCTACCAGCTGTTCGCGGATACCCGCAAGGTCGTGACCGCATTCTCGATGGGCGTCAACCAGTCCTCGTCCGGCACCGACAAGGTCAACAGCATCATCAACTGCCATCTGCTCACGGGCCGCATCGGCGCGCCAGCGATGGGACCGTTTTCGCTCACGGGCCAGCCCAATGCGATGGGCGGCCGCGAAGTCGGCGGCCTGGCCAATATGCTGGCCGCGCATATGGAACTGGCGGATCCGCTGCATCGCGATATCGTGCAGACGTTCTGGCAGTCACCCGCCATGGCCGACAAGCCCGGGCTGAAGGCCGTGGACCTGTTCCAGGCGATCGAATCCGGCCGCATCAAGGCGGTGTGGGTCATGGCCACCAATCCGCTCGTAAGCCTGCCCGACGCCGATCAGGCGCGCCGCGCGCTCGCAAAGTGCGAACTGGTGGTGTCGTCCGATATCGTCGTGCACACCGACACCAACGACGCCGCGCGCATCCTGCTGCCCGCGCTGGGCTGGGGCGAGAAGGACGGCACGGTCACCAACACCGAGCGCCGCATTTCGCGCCAGCGTGCGTTCCTGCCCGCGCCGGGCGAGGCGCGCGCGGACTGGGACATCCTCAGCGAGGTCGCGCGCCGCATGGGCTTTGCGGGCTTCGACTACACGTCGCCGCACGAGATCTTCGACGAGCATGCGCGGCTCTCCGCGTTCCGCAACGGCGAGGCCGCCGAGGGCGATGCATGGCGCGCGTTCGATATCGGCGGGCTCACGGGGCTGAACAAGCAGGATTACGACGCGCTGGAACCCGTGCAATGGCCGCTGCGCGACCGTGCCGACGCCGGTACCGAGCGCCTGTTCACCGATGGCCGCTACGCGCATGCCGACGGCCGCGCGCGCTTCGTGCCGACGCCGCCGCGCGCGCCCATGCACGCGACCGACGACGAATACCCGCTGGTGCTCAACACGGGCCGCGTCCGCGACCAGTGGCACACAATGACGCGCACGGGACGTTCCGCGCGGCTGGGCGAACACATGCCCGAGCCGATCGTCGATATGCACCCGCAGGACGCGCTGCTGTGCGGCGTGAGCGAAGGCCGCCTGGCGCGTGTCACCAGCCAGTGGGGCGCGATGGTCGCGCGCGTGCGCCACGGTGGCGGCATTGCGCGCGGCACGATCTTCGTGCCGATCCACTGGAACGACCAGTTCAGCTCCGACGCGCGCGTCGGTGCCGTGGTCAACCCCGCCGTCGATCCGGTATCCGGCGAGCCCGAGTTCAAGCACACGCCCGTGCGCGTCGAGGAATTCCGCGTGTCCTGGCATGGCTTTGCGCTCGCGCGCGAGGAGGTGGACCTCGATCGCCTGACATGGTGGACGCGCGTGCAGGGCCGCGAATTCCATCGCTACGAGTTCGCGGGACGCGAGACCGTGGCGGACCGCTCCGCCTGGGCGCGCGAACTGCTCGGCGTGACCGATCCCGATGCCGACTGGATCGAGTACGAGGATCGCACCGCCGGTGTCTATCACGCGGGCTATGTGGTCAACGACCGGCTCGTGGCCTGCGTGTATGTTTCCACGCGTCCCGACCTGCCCTCCCGCACGTGGCTCTCGCAGCTGTTCGCGCACGAGCGGCTCGAGGATGCGGACCGCATCGGCCTGCTGCTGGGCCAGCCGATGGAGAAGATCGCGGACGCGGGGCCCACGGTGTGCTCGTGCTTTGGCGTGGGACGCAACACGATATGCGATGCCGTGCGCCAGCACGACCTCAAGACGCCTGCCGAGATCACGAAGTGCGTGAAGGCGGGCGGCAATTGCGGTTCGTGCGTGCCCGAGCTCAAGAAGCTGCTGGCGGAGATTCGCGTCGCCGAGGCCGCGTAGGCGGCCCTCTAGCTGGCCATCCGGTAGCGGCCGATCATCAGCCGCACCTCGCTCACATACCGCTGCGTTTCGGCATACGGCGGCACGCCGCCGTATCGCTCCACCGCGGCTTCGCCCGCATTGAACCCCGCCAGCGCAAGATCCACGTTGCCGCCGAAGCGCGCGAGCAGCCAGACCAGATACCGCACCCCGCCGCGAATGTTCTGCGCCGAGTCGAAGGCATCCTGCACGCCGAAGCGCTGCGCGGTGCCGGGCATCAACTGCATCAGTCCCTGTGCCCCGGCACGCGACACCGCGCGCGGGTTGAACGCGGACTCCACATGGATGATCGCGCGCACCGTGGCCGCATCGATACCAAACTCCCGCGCGACGGCGTCGATCTCGCGCGCATAGGATGCGGTATCGAGCGGGCGCGGCAGATACGGCTGCGCGGGCTCGCGGCGGGCGGGCACCACGATGTCGATGCCCGGCACGCGGCGGCATTGCATCGCCGGCACCCGCTGCGTGGCGTAAAGCGTGGCGCCAGTTGCGTCCGTGCAGACCAGCATCGCCCATGCGGATGCCGGCACGAAGATCGCCACCAGCACCATGCCCGTCGTCGCGACGATCGCGCCCGTCAGCAACCTGTCGAGGACCCTGAGCAGCGTGAAAATGGACATGTCCGCCTCCGCCCCGCCGTTGAATCACCGTTACTTCGTGTTGTCCACGACGACCTGCCCGTTGTACTCGACCTTGCCGCGGAAGAAGTAGTCGGTGCATTTCTTGTAATCGCCGGGAATCACGAGCGAGAACGGCATCTGGTAATCGACGAGCTTGCAGCCGATGGCGGGCTTGCCGTCGCGCCATGACCAGTCCTTGTCCAGATACGCCTTGACCGCGGCGGCGGAGCCTTCGACGAAGCCGCGCATGTTCGCGCAGCCGAGCGGTTCGTCGGGCGTGACGGGCACACCGAGTTCTTCCGCCATCGCGCGATAGGCGGCAATGCGGTTGACCACCTGCGCCTTCTCCGCGCCGCCGCCGCCGCATTCGATGCCGCCGTTGATGATGTACACGGTGGCGCCGAAGCCGGGTTTCATGTTGTTGCCGAGGTCCACCGCGTTGGGCTTCCATGTGCCGTCGACCACCCAGGTCATCGGGGGCTTGGGCGTCTGCGGCGTGACGGCGAACCAGACCGCCGAGGCGAAGTTCAGCCACGTGTCGGCGACCTTGCCGGGGTTGTCGAGGAGCAGGTTCACATCGCCGTAGAGCGCCTGCGAGAACGGGCCGAAGTTGTAGTTCCATGACAGCTGCTTGGAGCCGCGGCCGAAGTAGTCGAGGAACTGGCCGCTCGCGTTCTTCGCGCAGGGGTAGAAGATCCAGTTGGTCGCGTGCGAGCCGGGTGCGCATTGCTGATACGCGCCGACGGACGAGCCCTCTTCGTAGCCGGACTCCCGCAGGAACCACAGGCCTTGCCGCCAGGCGTCGATGGGCGCGTCGGGCGGCATTTTGGCGAGGATCGGGTTGTTGTGGTCGGGGTAGCCCGAGCGGGCCTGCGCGGGTGTCAGCGATGGCCAGTTGGCGCCGGTTTCCTGGACGAAGTGCGCAAACGAGGTGGCGAGCAGCTTTTTGCAGATGGCGACTGCGTCGCGGCCGTCGGGGTAATCGCCGCAATAGGCGGGGAATTTGGCGATGCCTCGGAGGAGGTTCACGTACGAGTATTTCGTGTGCCGGATGGGGAAGATGGCGTCGAACTTCGCTTCGGGCAGTACCTGCTCCACGCGGCGGACGTTGGAGGGATTCTCGGCGCGGCCGGGCTGGACGGATTCGACTTCGGCGTCGGGGAGCACGCGGAGCGCATCGCGAATCAGCGCGATCTGGCCGGCGGTCTGGTCTACGAGAGATGTCTCGTATTGCGCGAGTTCCGACGCGGAGGGGTAGCCGGCGGGCTCGGCGATGTAGGTGATCTTCGGCTTGTAGGCCGCGGGGGCCGGGCTGGGCGCCGGACTAGGTACCGGGCTAGGGGCCGGGCTAGGGGCCGGGCTAGGTACCGGACTAGGGGCCGGGCTCGGTGCCGGACTGGGCGCCGGACTCGGGGCCGGGCTCGGGGCCGGGCTCGGGGCCGGGCTCGGTGCCGGACTGGGTGCCGGGCTCGGTGCCGGACTTGGTGCCGGTGCCGGTGCCGGTGTCGGTGC
>NZ_JASATF010000032.1:0-72870 GCF_038440175.1 Cupriavidus sp. OTU4054 | reverse complement strand
GCGCCGCGATGATCTCCATCGTCCGGCGCTTGGGCGCGCCAGTGATCGACCCGCATGGAAACAGCGCGGCCATCAGGTCGCCGATGCGTGTGCCGGCACACGCTTCGGCCGTGACCGTCGACGTCATCTGCAGCACGCGCCCGAACGGCGTCACCGCGAACAGATCCGGCACCCGCACGCTGCCCGGCACCGCCACGCGGCCGAGATCGTTGCGCAGCAGATCGACGATCATCACGTTTTCCGCGCGGTTCTTCGGGTCGGCCGCCAGCGCGCGCGCGATCTCCGCGTCCTCCGCGGCATCGCCGCCGCGCGGCGCGGTGCCCTTCATCGGCCGCGCGAGCAGATGGCCGTTGCCGTCGTGCGCGACGAACAGCTCGGGCGACAGCGACGAGACCCAGCGGTCGCCGGGCAGCCGCGCAAGCACGCCGTACGGTACGGGCTGCGCCGCACGCAGTGCCGCATGCAATGCCACGGGGTCGCCGAACATCGCGAACCGCAGCCGCTTTGTGAAATTGACCTGGTAGGTATCGCCGGCCTCGATCCAGTCGTGGATCCGGGCGATTGCGTCCGCATAGGCGGGCCACGGCGTATCGCTGCGCACGCCGAGCGCGCCGGCCGGTCCCGCCGCCGCGTTCGATGCGAGCCATGCACCGACATCGTCCGCGGTCATGCGCTCCAGCGTGCGGAACCACAGCACGCGCAGCGCGCCGTCATGGAACGGCAATGCGCCGCCCATGTGGACAGGTGCGCCAACCAGCGCGCCGCCGAACTCGTACGGCGCGAACAGCGTGGCATGGAGCCCCTCGCGCCAGCCCGCGCTCAGCAGCGCGTCGAGCGTCCGCACATTCGCGCCGGCCGGCACGACATCTTCGCGAACGAAGTCCGTGTAGAGGCGCGACACCGGGTCTGCCGCGGGCGCGGTGGCATCGTCGAGCAGGACGAAGGGCGAACGGGAGAGGACGGGGACGGAAGAAGGCAAGGGGAAAGAAAAAGGGCAATGCGCGACGACGAAGCATTATCGCGCATTGCCCTCCTGACCCGGGGACAGGCTATCAGCTGAAGAAGCTCTTCACCTTGTCCAGCCAGGATTGCTCCTGCGGACTGTGGCGCGAACCGCCCTCGTGGACCGAGCGGTCGAACTGGCGCAGCAGTTCCTTCTGCGACTCGGTCAGCTTGACCGGGGTCTCGACGACCACGTGCACATAGAGGTCGCCCGGATAGCCCGAGCGCACGCCCTTGATGCCCTTGCCGCGCAGCCGGAACGTCTTGCCCGCCTGCGTGCCCTCGGGCACCGGGAACGACGCGCGGCCGTTCAGCGTCGGCACTTCGATATCGCCGCCGAGCGCCGCGGTCGCGAACGAGATCGGCATCTGGCAATGCAGATCGTCGCCATCGCGCTCGAACACCGCATGCGGCTTGATATGGACTTCGACGTACAGGTCGCCCGGAGGACCGCCGTTGATGCCCGGCTCGCCGTTGCCCGACGACCGGATGCGCATGCCTTCGTCGATGCCCGCGGGAATCTTCACCTCGAGCGTCTTCTGCGACTTCAGCTTGCCCTGGCCATGGCACTTGGTACACGGCTTCGGGATGAACTTGCCGCTGCCGTGGCACTTCGGGCAGGTCTGCTGCATCGTGAAGAAGCCCTGCGACACCCGCACCTGGCCGACGCCGTTACACGTCGGGCAGGTTTCCACCGACGAACCCGGTTCCGCGCCATTGCCGTGGCAGTGGTCGCATTCGTCCCAGTGCGGCACGCGGATCTGCGCCTCGTGGCCATGCGCGGCCTGCTCGAGCGTGATCTCCATGCTGTAGCGCAGATCGGTCCCGCGATAGACCTGCGGACCGTTGCCGCGGCGCCCGCCGGCCTGCTGGCCGAAGATGTCGCCGAAGATATCGCCGAAGGCCTCGGCAAAGCCGCCGTAGCCCTGTCCGCCGCCGAAGCCGCCGGCCATGTTGGGGTCCACGCCCGCGTGACCATACTGGTCGTACGCGGCCTTCTTGTCCGCGTCCGACAGCATCTCGTAGGCCTCCTTGGCCTCCTTGAACTTGTCTTCGGCGTCCTTGTTGTCCGGATTGCGGTCCGGGTGGTACTTCATCGCGAGCTTGCGATAAGCCTTCTTGATCTCTTCGTCGCTCGCGTTCTTGCCTACCCCGAGCACTTCGTAGTAATCACGTTTTGCCATGGTGGCTCTTACCTGATAAATAAGCAAAAAGCCGAGCGCGGCATCCGGGTGCGGTTTTCACCGCGATCCTCGAATCTCCGTCGCCCGGCGTCGGGTCGGGGGCGGCGCCGGCATCACCCGCTCCGCCGCCCGTTCCCGCTTTACTTCTTGTCGTTGACTTCCTTGAATTCGGCATCCACGACGTTGTCGTCCTGCGGCTGCGCCTGCTGATGCGCACCGCCGGCACCCGCCGCGCCCGCATCGCCCGCCGCACCGGCCGCGCCAGCCTGCGCCTGCATATCGGCGTAGACCTTCTCGCCCAGCTTCTGCGCGGCTTCCGACAGCGCGGTCACCTTGGTATCGATTTCCGCCTTGTCGCCGCCACGGGCCGCTTCTTCCAGCTCGCGGATCGCGGCTTCGATCTTCTCCTTCTCGCCGGCTTCGAGCTTGTCGCCATGCTCGGTCAGTGCCTTGCGGGTGGAGTGGATCAGACCGTCGGCCTGGTTGCGCGCATCGGCGAGCTCGCGGGCCTTCTTGTCTTCCTCGGCGTTCGCCTCGGCGTCCTTCACCATGCGCTGGATCTCGTCTTCCGACAGACCGGAGTTCGCCTTGATGGTGATCCGGTTTTCCTTGCCGGTTGCCTTGTCCTTGGCGCCCACGTGCAGGATGCCGTTCGCGTCGATGTCGAACGACACCTCGATCTGCGGCGTGCCACGCGGTGCCGGCGCAATGCCTTCGAGGTTGAACTCGCCCAGCAGCTTGTTGCCGGTCGCCATTTCACGCTCGCCCTGGTAGACCTTGATGGTCACCGCGGGCTGGTTGTCGTCGGCGGTTGAGAACACCTGCGCATGCTTGGTCGGGATGGTCGTGTTCTTCGTGATCATCTTGGTCATCACGCCACCCAGCGTCTCGATGCCCAGCGACAGCGGCGACACGTCCAGCAGCAGCACGTCCTTGCGGTCGCCCGACAGCACGGCACCCTGGATGGCGGCACCGACGGCCACGGCTTCATCGGGGTTCACGTCCTTGCGCGCTTCCTTGCCGAAGAACTCCTTGACCTGTTCCTGCACCTTGGGCATGCGGGTCATGCCGCCGACCAGGATCACGTCGTCGATGTCGCTCACGCGCACGCCGGCATCCTTGATCGCGATGCGGCAAGGCTCGATCGTGCGGGCGATCAGTTCCTCGACCAGCGCCTCGAACTTGGCGCGGGTGATCTTCAGGTTCAAGTGCTTCGGACCCGAGGCATCCGCCGTGATGTACGGCAGGTTGATTTCGGTCTGCTGCGAGCTCGACAGTTCGATCTTGGCCTTTTCGGCGGCTTCCTTCAGGCGTTGCAGCGCCAGCACGTCCTTCGACAGATCGACGCCCTGTTCCTTCTTGAACTCGCCGATGATGTAGTCGATCAGGCGCTGGTCGAAGTCCTCGCCACCGAGGAACGTGTCGCCGTTCGTCGACAGCACTTCGAACTGCTTCTCGCCGTCCACGTCCGCGATCTCGATGATCGAGATATCGAACGTACCGCCACCGAGGTCATACACGGCGATCTTGCGGTCGCCCTTCTCGTTCTTGTCCATGCCGAACGCCAGCGCGGCCGCGGTCGGCTCGTTGATGATGCGCTTGACGTCCAGGCCCGCGATGCGGCCGGCGTCCTTGGTCGCCTGGCGCTGCGAGTCGTTGAAGTAGGCCGGCACCGTGATCACGGCCTCGGTCACCGGCTCGCCCAGGTAGTCCTCGGCGGTCTTCTTCATCTTGCGCAGCACTTCGGCCGACACCTGCGGCGGTGCCAGCTTCTGGTCGCGCACGCCTACCCATGCGTCGCCGTTGTCGGCCTTGACGATGGCGTACGGCATCAGGCCGATGTCCTTCTGGACTTCCTTCTCTTCGAACTTGCGGCCGATCAGGCGCTTCACCGCGTACAGCGTGTTACGCGGATTGGTCACCGCCTGGCGCTTGGCCGGCGCGCCGACCAGGATTTCGCCATCTTCCATGTAGGCGATGATGGAAGGCGTCGTGCGAGCGCCTTCGGAATTCTCGATGACCTTCGGCGTATTGCCTTCCAGCACCGAAACGCAGCTATTGGTGGTACCCAAGTCGATACCGATGATCTTACCCATTTCTGTTCTCTCCTATTGAGCCCCGCGCTTTTGGGGGACTGCAATTCAACCTGAGTGCGAAATGTGGCCGTCCGAGGGCTTTTCAAGGGTCAAAATGACATTTCCGAGTAATTTTCTCGGTTATGCCATCCAACCCCGTCGCGTGTCATCGACCCGCCACACCCGCAGGGATTTGCCCGTTAAAGAGGCTTATCATTAACTTTTTCGTTCCCGCTGCCACAGGACGTCGCTGCCGCCCGCCGCGCGGTTCAGCACGCGAGCGAGCACGAACAGCAGGTCGGACAGCCGGTTCAGGTACTGGCGCGGCGCCTCGTTGAGCGCCTCCGTCGCGCCGAGCGCCACCAGTGCCCGCTCCGCCCGCCGGCAGACCGTGCGGCAGACGTGCGCCGCCGCCGCGGCACGCGAGCCGCCCGGCAGGATGAACTCGGCCAGGCGCGGCAGGGCGCCATTGTAATGTTCCAGCCACGTGTCGAGTTGCGCGACCTGCTCGGTCTGGAGCAGCGTGTAGCCTGGAATCGACAGTTCGCCGCCCAGGTCGAACAAATCGTGCTGTACCGCAACCAGCGCGTCGCGCACGTCGGCGGGCACGCCGGGCTCGGTCAGCAGCAGCCCGATATGCGAATTCAGCTCGTCCACGTCGCCGATGGCGGCGATGCGCAGGCTGTTCTTGCCGGTGCGGCTGCCGTCGCCCAGTCCGGTGGTGCCGGCGTCGCCGGTGCGCGTGGCGATTTTCGACAGGCGGTTGCCCATGCGGTCTCCTTGGTGTCCGATGCGGTGTCGAGGATGGAATGCGCGCATTATGGCGCCGCATGGGGACGGCAGGAAGCCGCGCGCGGCCACGGGCGTAGAATGTCGGCATTCAAGAAGCCCGCCGGAGACGCCCGCCATGAACCACCCCACCCCTGCCTCCGCGCTCACGCGCCGGCCGCTGCCGGATATCGTCGCGCAGACGCTCGCCGCGCGCTTCGGCGACCGCTTCACGACGTCCGCCGGCGTACGCGAGCACCATGGCCGCGACGAGTCGCCGTTTCCGCCCGAGCCGCCCGATGCCGTGGTGTTCGCCCAGACCACCGAGGAAGTCGCCGAGGTGGCCCGCCTGTGCAACGCGCACGCGGTGCCGCTGATTCCGTATGGCGCGGGCTCCTCGCTGGAGGGCCATCTGCTGGCCGTGGCCGGCGGCATCAGCCTGGACCTGTCCCAGATGAACCGCGTGCTCGCCGTGCAGGCGGAGGACCTGACCGCCACGGTGCAGACCGGCGTGCTGCGCAAGCAGCTGAATCAGGAGATCAAGGACACCGGACTGTTCTTCCCGATCGATCCGGGCGCCGACGCCTCGATCGGCGGCATGTGCGCGACGCGCGCGTCCGGGACCAACGCCGTGCGCTACGGCACGATGCGCGAGAACGTGCTCGCGCTGACCGTGGTGACTGCCGACGGCCGCGTCATCCGCACCGGTACCCAGGCCCGCAAGTCCTCGGCCGGTTACGACCTGACCCGCCTGTTCGTCGGCAGCGAGGGCACGCTCGGCATCATCACCGAGGTGACCGTGCGCCTGTATCCGCAGCCCGAGGCGATTTCCGCGGCCGTCTGCGCGTTCCCGAGCATGGGCGACGCCGTGCGCGCGACCATCGAGACCATCCAGCTCGGCGTGCCCGTGGCCCGCGTGGAGTTCGTCGATGCGCTCGCCATCCGCGCGATCAACCGTCACGACAACATGACGATGGCGGAAACGCCGCACCTGTTCTTCGAATTCCACGGCACCGAGGCCGGCGTGCGCGAGCAGGCCGAGACCGTGCAGCAGATCGCCGCCGAGCATGGCGGACAGGGCTTCGAATGGGCCACCCGCCCCGAGGACCGCAGCCGGCTCTGGAACGCGCGCCATACCGCGTTCTTCGCGATGCTGCAGCTGAAGCCGGGCTGCAAGTCGGTGACCACCGACGTCTGCGTGCCCATCTCGCGCCTGGCCGAATGCGTGACCGAGACCGAACGGGACCTCAACGCCTCGGCGCTGCCGTGCCCGATCGTCGGCCATGTGGGCGACGGCAATTTCCACGTGGCGATCCTCGTCGATCCCGCGAAGCCCGAAGAAATGGCCGAAGCGGAGGCCATCAACCGCCGCATCGTCGAGCGCGCGCTGGCCATGGGCGGCACCTGCACCGGCGAGCACGGCGTGGGACTGCACAAGAAGGCGTTCCTCGTGCAGGAGCATGGCGAGGATGCGCTGGACCTGATGCGCGCCATCAAGGATGCGCTCGACCCGAACCATATCCTCAACCCCGGCAAGATCTTCAGCGCGGCGCGCTAGGCCGGGGGCGCAGAACATGGCATCGGTTTTCCATCGCGTCCCGCCGCTGCACCTGCTGATCGCGTTCGAGGCCGCCGCGCGGCTGGGCAGCTTCGCGCGCGCGGCCGAAGAACTGTCGGTGACACCCAGCGCCGTGTCGCACCGCATCAAGAACCTCGAGGAGCTCTGGGGCGAGGACCTGTTCGTGCGCTCCAACGCGGCGCTGCGGCTCACCGCGGCCGGCGCGCGCTACCAGCGCAACGTGCAGGATGCGCTCAAGTCCCTGAACGAGCTGGCCCGCCCCGAGTACAACAAGATGCGCACGCGCCTGCGCGTGGCCATTCCGCCCACGTTCGGGCGGCAGCACCTGGTGCCGCGCCTGCCCGAATTCGGCGCGCTCTACCCGCATATCGACCTCGAACTGCACCTGGCCATCCCGTTCGTGGACGTGAAGGCCGAGGACACCGACGTGGAGGTGCGCTACGGCACGGGCCGCTATCCGGACCTGCGCACCACGAAACTGCTCGTGGAGCCCGTATTTCCGGCCTGCGGGCGCGAGTATTACGACCGCATCAACGGGCGGTCGATCACGAAGCCCGCCGATCTCCATAACCTCGTGCTGCTGCGCAGTCCGCTCGAACCGTGGCGGCCGTGGTTCGAAACGGCGGGCCTCGACTGGCCGGAGCCGCAGACCGGGCCCCAGTTCAACGATATCGGCCTGCTGCTCGAGGCCATCGCGTCCAATCAGGGCGTGGCGCTCGTGCGCCAGCGCATGGCGCGCCAGTGGCTCGCGGCCGGCCAGATGGTGAAACTGCTCGATATCGAGTCCGTGTCGCCGCACGGCTACTACATCGTCGAGCGCGAGCAGGCGCCCCTCAAGCCCGAAGCGCGGTATTTCGTGGACTGGCTGCTGGGCCTCGACTGGTAACCCCTCTGCCCCGCTCCGGCGACTAATCTGGAGGGAGACATACCGGACTCGCGCCACGCGCGGCATGAGCAGTTTTGATCGGTCTGCCATGCCGAATTCACGTGGACAAACGCGCTCGCGGCGGAGGGGCTGCGCTATAGTCAGCGCACCCTGCCGGCCGCTACAGGAGTTGCCATGAACGCCCCGCAAGATGCCCAGACACTGATGAAGGACGCGCCCGACGCCGAGCAGCGCCGCGCGGCCCTGCTCGCCGGCCTCGCGCGCATCCTGCCCGACACCGCGATCCTGTGGAAATCCGAAGACACGGTGCCGTACGAATGCGACGGTCTCGCGGCCTACCGGCAGGTGCCCGATGCCGTGGTGCTCCCCGATACCGAGGATCAGGTCTGCGAAGTGCTGCGCCTGTGCCACAAGCTCGGCGTGCCCGTGGTGCCGCGCGGCTCGGGCACGAGCCTCTCGGGCGGCGCGATGCCGATCGCCGGCGGCCTCGTGCTGTCGCTCGCGAAGTTCAAGCGCATCGTCGAGGTCGATCCGCGCTCGCGCACGGCCGTGGTCCAGCCCGGCGTGCGCAATCTCGCGATCTCCGAGGCGGCCGCGCCGTTCAATCTGTACTACGCGCCCGATCCTTCGTCGCAGATCGCCTGCTCGATCGGCGGCAACGTCGGCGAGAACTCGGGCGGCGTGCACTGCCTCAAGTACGGCCTGACCGTGCATAACGTATTGCGCGTGCGCGGCGTGACCATGGAAGGCGATGTCGTGGTGTTCGGCTCGGAAGCGCCGGACGCGCCGGGGCTCGATCTGCTGGCCGCGGTCATCGGCTCCGAGGGCATGCTCGCGGTGGTGACCGAGGTGACCGTGCGGCTGATCCCCAAGCCCCAGCTCGCGCAGGTGATCATGGCCAGCTTCGACGACGTGGAGAAAGGCGGCAATGCGGTCGCCGACGTGATCGCCGCCGGCATCATCCCGGCGGGGCTCGAGATGATGGACCGCCCGGCCACGGCCGCGGTGGAAGAGTTCGTGCACGCGGGCTACGACGTCGAGGCCGCCGCGATCCTGCTGTGCGAGTCCGATGGCACGCCCGAAGAGGTGGCCGAGGAAATCGAGCGCATGAGCGAGGTGCTGCGCGCCTCGGGCGCGACGCGCATCACGGTGTCGCAGAGCGAAGCCGAGCGGCTGCGCTTCTGGAGCGGCCGCAAGAACGCGTTTCCGGCCGCGGGCCGCATCTCGCCCGACTACTACTGCATGGACGGCACGATTCCGCGCAAGCACATCGGCACGCTGCTCAAGCGCATCGAGCAGATGGAGCCCAAGTACGGGCTGCGCTGCATCAACGTGTTCCATGCGGGCGACGGCAACATGCATCCGCTGATCCTGTTCAATGGCGAAGATCAGGACGAGTGGCACCGCGCGGAACTGTTCGGCGCCGATATCCTCGAGTCCTGTGTCGAACTCGGCGGCACGGTCACGGGCGAGCATGGCGTGGGCGTCGAGAAGCTCAATTCGATGTGCGTGCAGTTCTCGCCCGCGGAACGCGAGGCGTTCTTCGGCGTGAAGGCCGCGTTCGATCCGGCGCGCCTGCTCAATCCGGACAAGGCGATTCCCACGCTCGCGCGCTGCGCCGAGTACGGAAAGATGCATGTGAAGCGCGGACTGTTGCCTCACCCTGACCTGCCGCGTTTCTGAAGGCCCTGCAGATACCGAAATACCGATAACGACAACGAGACAACCCCCACAGCCTTCATGGAAGCGATTCTCGACGACTTTCGCGCGGCCATTCGCGCGGCCAACGAAACCCGTACCCCGCTGCGCCTGCGCGGCGGCGGTAGCAAGGATTTCTATGGCCAGACGCTGGCCGGCAACGTGCTCGACACGACGGCCTACAAGGGCATCGTCGACTACGATCCGGCCGAACTCGTCATCACCGCGCGCTGCGGCACGCCGCTGACCGAGATCGAGGCCGCGCTGGCCGATTGCCGCCAGATGCTCGCCTTCGAGCCACCGCACTTCTGCGCGCCGGGCCTTGCCACGCTCGGCGGCGCCGTCGCGGCAGGCTTGTCCGGTCCGCGCCGCCAGTCGGCCGGCGCGCTGCGCGACTTCGTGCTCGGCGCGCAGCTGATGGACGGCCACGGCCAGGTCATGAGCTTCGGCGGGCAGGTCATGAAGAACGTGGCGGGCTACGATGTCTCGCGCCTGCTGGCGGGCTCGCTCGGCACGCTCGGCATCATCCTCGAGGTCTCGCTCAAGGTCATGCCGGTGCCGTTCGGCGATGCGACGCTGCGCTTCGCGGCCTCGCAGCAGGACGCACTCGATCGCCTCAATACGTGGGGCGGCCAGCCGCTGCCGGTGGCGGCATCGGTGTGGCACGACGGCGTGCTGCACGTGCGCCTGTCCGGCGCCACCGCCGCGATCCGCTCGGCCTGCGAGAAGCTTGGCGGCGAACGCGTGCATGAAGCGGAGGCCGTGGCGTTGTGGCATACCCTGCGCGAACAATCGCATCCGTTCTTTGCGCCGGCGCACGATGGCGCGGCACTGTGGCGCATCGCCACGCCGACCACGGCGCCGATCCTGCCGCTGCCGGGCGCGCAACTGGTGGAATGGGGCGGCGGCCAGCGATGGTGGATCGCACCCGCCGACGCCGGCGACAGCGCGGCCGAGGCCGTGCGCGCGGCCGCGCAGGCCGTCGGCGGCCATGCCACGCTGTTCCGCAACGGCAACAAGGACGCGGGCGTGTTCACGCCGCTTGCCTCGCCACTCATGGCCATCCATCAACGACTGAAGGCGACGTTCGATCCGGCCGGCATCTTCAACCCGCAACGCATGTATCCCGGTCTCTGAACCGCCACGCCAAGGTCCCCACCATGCAAACTACCCTGGCCGAATTCCTGCGCGACACGCCCGAGGGCGAGGAAGCCAAGTCGATCGTCGGCAAATGCGTGCACTGCGGTTTCTGCACGGCCACCTGCCCCACCTACCAGTTGCTCGGCGACGAGCTCGACGGTCCGCGCGGCCGCATCTATCTGATGAAGCAGATGCTGGAAGGTCATCCCGTGACCGAATCCACGCGCCTGCACCTGGACCGCTGCCTGACCTGCCGCAACTGCGAATCCACATGTCCGTCGGGCGTGCGCTACGGCCGCCTCGTCGACATCGGCCGCAAGGTCGTCGATGACGTGCTGGCCGATGCCGGCGTCGAGCGGCCCGCGAACGAGCGCTTCAAACGGTGGGCATTGCGCGAGAGCCTGACGCGGCCCGCGCTGTTCCGCCCCGCGCTGCGCATGGGGCAACTCGTGCGGCCGCTGCTGCCGCAGACGCTGCGCAACAAGGTGCCGGCGGCGGCGAAGATGGCCGCGCCCGGCAAGTGGCCCACCGCCACGCATGCGCGCAAGATGCTGCTGCTGGAAGGCTGCGTGCAGCCGGCGATGTCGCCCAATATCAATCCCGCCACCGCGCGCGTGCTGGACCGCCTCGGTGTGCAGACCGTGGTCGCGCGCGAGGCAGGCTGCTGTGGCGCCATCCGCTTTCATACCGGCGATCACGCGGGCGGCCTCGACAACATGCGCGCCAATATCGACGCATGGTGGCCGCATATCCAGGCCGGCGTCGAAGCCATCGTGATGAACGCGTCCGGCTGCGGGGCGATGGTCAAGGACTACGGCCATCTGCTGCGCGACGATCCGGCGTATGCCGAGCGCGCGGCGCGTGTGTCCGAACTCACGCGCGATATCTCCGAGATCCTGCCCGCGTTCTCCGACGAACTGCACCGGCTGGCCGGTGCCGTCCCGCGCAGCAGCCGGCGCATCGCGTGGCATCCGCCGTGCACGCTGCAGCATGGCCAGCAGATTCGCGGCAAGGTGGAAGGCCTGCTCACGGGCCTCGGCATCGAGGTCAAGCTCTGCGCCGACAATCACCTGTGCTGCGGCTCGGCTGGCACGTACTCCGTGCTGCAACCCGAGCTGTCCTACCGGCTGCGCGACGACAAGCTCGCCCGGCTACAGGCGACGTCGCCCGAGACCATCGTGTCCGCCAATATCGGCTGCATCACGCACCTGCAGAGCGGCACCGACACGCCGGTGATGCACTGGGTGGAACTCGTGGACCGGATGCTCGGCTAGGCGCGCCTCAGGCGCCCGGGTCGGCGAGCAGCGTCTCGATATCGCCGCGGATTTCCTCGGGCTTGGTCGTCGGGGCGTAGCGTTTGAAGACGGTGCCGTCCCGGCGCACGAGGAATTTGGTGAAATTCCACTTGATGGCCTGCGTGCCGAGCACGCCGGGCTTCTCGGCGGTCAGCCAGCGATAGAGCGGATGCGCGTCGGCGCCATTGACGTCGATCTTCGCGAACAGCGGAAAGGTGACCTGGAAACGCGATTCGCAGAACGCGCCGATCTGCGCGGCATCGCCTGGCTCCTGCTTGCCGAACTGGTTGCACGGAAAGCCGAGCACCTCGAAGCCACGGTCGCCATATACGTCATGCAGCGCCTGCAGGCCCGTGTATTGCGGCGTGAAGCCGCATTCGCTGGCCGTATTGACGATCAGCAGGACCTTGCCGCGGAAGTCGGAGAGCGGGACCGGTTCGCCCGTCAGGGCATTCGCCTCGAATTGGTAGACGTTACGAATATCGTTGGTCATGGGGCGGACTCCTCGAAAAAGGAGCCGCCAGCATAACGCATTGCTCAGATCACGTTGAGGTGTTCGGTGCCCGCGGCGATATCGGTATCGCGATGCCGCTTGCTGTGGAGCTTGATCATGAGCCGCAGATCGTTGAGCGAGTCCGCGTTCTTGAGCGCGTCCTCGTAGGCAATCTTCTCCGCCTCGTAGAGTTCGAACAGCGCCTGGTCGAACGAGATCATGCCCTGCTCGCGGGACTTCTTGATGACTTCCTTGAGCTCGTGGATCTCGCCCTTGAAGATCAGGTCCGCCACCATCGGGGTGCCGATCATGATCTCCACCGCGGGCACGCGGCCCTTCTGGCCCGCGCGCGGCAGCAGGCGCTGCGAGATCATGGCCTTGAGGTTCAGCGACAGGTCGATCAGCAGCTGCTGGCGCTTCTCCTCGGGGAAGAAGTTGACGATCCGGTCGATCGCCTGGTTGGCATTGTTCGCGTGCAGCGTGGCCAGGCACAGGTGGCCCGTTTCCGCGTACTGCATCGCGTACTCCATCGTGTCGCGATCGCGGATTTCGCCGATCAGGATCACATCGGGTGCCTGCCGCAGCGTGTTCTTCAGCGCCACGTGCCACGACTCGGTATCGATGCCGACCTCGCGCTGCGTGATGATGCAGTTCTGGTGCGCGTGCACGTACTCGATCGGGTCCTCGATCGTGATGATATGGCCGTACGAATGCGCATTGCGGTAGTCGAGCATGGCCGCGAGCGACGTCGATTTGCCCGAGCCCGTCGCACCCGTCACGATCACGAGGCCGCGCTTCGCCATCACGATGTCGTGCAGCGACTCGGGCAGGTCCAGATCCTCCACCGATGGAATGCGCGTGTTGATCGTCCGCACGACCATGCCGGCCTTGCCCTGCTGCACGAATGCCGACACGCGGAAGCGGCCCGCATTCGGTGCCGTGATCGCGAAGTTGCATTCGCTCGAGTTGTCGAACTCCTGCACCTGCCGCTCGTTCATGATCGAGCGCACGAGGCCCAGCGCCTGCGTCGGGTTCAGCGGCTGCTGGGAAACCGGCGTGATCTTGCCATCGACCTTGATGGCCGGCGGGAAATCGGACGTGATGAACAGGTCCGAGCCGCGGTTGTTGACCATCAGTTCCAGCAGGTCGTTGATGTACTTCGAAGCGGAATCTCGATCGAGCATCGCCCTGCCCTCCTCAGCCCATGAAGGCGTCGGGATTCTTCGCAATCGCCCGCGCGTCGTTGTAGTTGATCATGCCGCGCTTGATCAGGTCCGACAGGCACTGGTCGAGCGTCTGCATGCCGAGCCCGCTGCTCGTCTGCATCATCGAATACATCTGCGCGATCTTGTTCTCGCGAATCAGGTGGCGGATGGCAGGCGTCGCGATCATGATCTCGTGCGCCGCGGTCCGGCCATTGCCGTCGCGCGTCTTGAGCAGCGTCTGCGAGATCACGGCCTCGAGCGATTCCGACAACATCGTGCGGACCATGTCCTTTTCCTCGGGCGGAAACACGTCCACGACCCGGTCGATCGTCTTCGCGGCGGAGCTCGTGTGCAGCGTCGCGAAGACCAGGTGGCCCGTTTCGGCCGCGGTCAGCGCGAGGCGGATCGTTTCGAGGTCGCGCAGTTCGCCGACGAGGATCACGTCCGGATCCTCACGCAGCGCGGAGCGCAGCGCGTTCGCGAACGAATGCGTATGCGGACCGAGCTCGCGCTGGTTGATCAGGCTCTTCTTCGAGTTGTGCACGAATTCGATCGGGTCCTCCACGGTGAGGATGTGACCCATGTCGTTGTCGTTGCGGTGATCGACCATCGCCGCGAGCGTCGTCGACTTGCCCGAACCGGTCGGGCCCGTCACGAGCACGAGGCCGCGCGGTTTCATGCACAGGTCCGCGAATACCGCGGGCGCATGCAGATCGTCGAGCGTAAGCACCTTCGAGGGAATGGTACGGAATACCGCCGCCGCGCCGCGCTGCGTGTTGTAGGCGTTGACGCGGAAACGCGAGAGGCCGCCGATCTCGAACGAGAAATCGACCTCGAGCCGCTCTTCATAGGATTTGCGTTGCGAGTCGCTCATGATGTCGTACACCATGGCGTGGACATCCTTGTGCCCCATTGCCGCAACGTTGATACGGCGCATGTCGCCGTGGATACGCACCATCGGCGGCATATCTGCCGAGAGGTGGAGATCGGACGCCTTGTTCTTGACGGCGAAAGCCAATAGCTGCGCGATGTCCATCTATAATGACCCCACCCAAAAATAACTGCTTGTTGTTGTGTACTTCTTTGGTATGTTCGCCGGATTATGTCTGTAATCGCCGCCAACTTGCAAGCCGTGACAAAGCGCATCGCGGCGGCCACACAACAGGCTGGCAGAAACCCCTCCGCGGTGTTGCTGCTGGCCGTTTCCAAGACCGTTTCCCCTGCCGCCGTGCGGGCCGCCTTCGCGGCCGGACAGACCGCTTTCGGTGAAAACTATGTGCAGGAAGGACTGGACAAGATTGCCGCGCTCGACGATTTACGCGCACAAATCCAGTGGCATTTCATCGGCCCGCTGCAAAGTAACAAGACCCGGCCCGTCGCCGAACGATTCGACTGGGTTCACGCGATCGACCGCCTGAAAATCGCGCAGCGGCTGTCCGACCAGCGGCCCGAAGGCCTGCCGCCGCTGCAGGTCTGCATCCAGGTCAATATCAGCGGCGAAGACAGCAAGAGCGGGGTCGCCCCCGCCGAGGTGCTGGCGCTCGCGCGGGAGATCGCGGCACTGCCGCGGCTGCGGTTGCGCGGGCTGATGGCGATTCCCGAAGCCGAGGACGATCCGGGTGCGCAGCGGCGGCCATTCGCGGCCATGCATGCGCTGCTGGCCACGCTGCGCGAAGCCGGCCTCGACGTGGACACGCTCTCGATGGGCATGTCCGGCGACATGGACGCCGCGATCGCCGAAGGCGCCACGATGGTGCGCATCGGCACGGCCATCTTCGGCGCGCGGCCGCCGAAGGACTGAAACGGACACGACGGGCCGCCTCACGCATTCCCACACTTTATACGGACCAGACAACATGCTCGATACCCTTACCTTCGGCTTCCTCGGCGGCGGCAATATGGCGTCCGCGCTGATCGGCGGGCTGATCGCGCGCGGCGTGCCGGCCGCGTCCATTCGCGTGGTCGATCCGTTCGCCGAGGCGCGCGAGCGCCTGGCGCGCGTATTTGGCGTGCAGACGCTCGAGGCACCCGACGCGGCGTTCGGCGGCAGCGATGTACTGGTCCTCGCCATCAAGCCGCAACAATTCCATGAAGCGGCCGCGCAACTCGCGCCCCAGATGGCTGCGCGCCAGGGCGGCGGCGGTCTCGTGATCAGCGTGGCGGCCGGCATCCGGCTCGAGGACATGCAGCGCTGGTTTGGCGGCCATGCGCGCCTCGTCCGCGCGATGCCGAACACGCCGGCCCTCGCGGGCATGGGCATGACGGGCCTGGCCGCCGTGGCCGGGCTGTCCGCGCAGGACCGCGACATCGCGACCGCGGTCGCCGAAGCCGTGGGCCAGTGCATCTGGGTGGAGGGCGATGCGCAGATCGACGCCGTCACGGCGATCTCGGGCAGCGGCCCGGCCTACGTGTTCTATTTCATCGAGGCGATGGAGCGCGCGGCGACCGAACTCGGCCTGACCGCCGAACAGGGCCGCAAGCTCGCGGTGCAAACGTTCCGCGGCGCCGCGTCGCTCGCGGATCAGTCCACGGAACCGGTGGCCACGCTGCGCGAGCGCGTGACGTCGAAGGGCGGCACCACGTACGCGGCGCTGACGACGATGGATGCGGGCGGCATCGCGGACGTATTCGTGCGCGCGATGCATGCCGCGGCGGCACGCGGCAAGGAAATGGGGGCGGAATTCGGACGGGCGCAGAGCGCGGACGAGAATAAGGCCGGAAACCCGTAACGCTTATTTCAGTGCATAGGCCAGCGCGGTGCCGGCAAAGAGGCAGGCACCGAGCCAGTTGTTATGGCGAAACGCGGTCATGCACTGCATGCGGTCGCGCCCGCGAATCAGCGTGTAGTGAAAGATCGCGCAGCCGACCGCGGCGAGCACGCCGGCCTGATACGGCCAGCCCAGCGAGAGCTGGACACCGACCCACGCCATCGTGATGAGGAACACCGCGTAGCACAGCATGATCGCGGCCACGTCGAAGCGGCCGAACGTGATGGCCGACGTCTTCATGCCGATCAGCAGGTCGTCGTCGCGATCGACCATCGCATACGCGGTGTCGTAAGCCACCGACCAGAACGCATTGGCGGCCAGCATCACCCATGCCACCGGCGGCACCGAACCCTGCACGGCCGCATAGGCCATCGGCATGCCAAACCCGAACGCGATACCGAGGTATGCCTGCGGAATCGCGAAGAATCGCTTGAAGAACGGATAGCTGCCAGCCAGCACCACCGCAATCACCGACAGCCATTTGGTCAGCGCGTTGAGCGGCTGGATCAGCGCGAACGCCACGAGCGCGAGCGCCGCGGCAATGGCCAGCGCTTCCCATCCGGCGATCAGGCCCGCCGTCAGCGGCCGTTCCTTCGTGCGCTTGACGTGCTTGTCGAAGTCGCGATCGGCCCAGTCGTTCATCGCGCAACCCGCGGAACGCATGAGGAAGGTGCCGATAAAGAAAATCGCGAAGATGCCCAGGTCGGGCACGCCGTCCGAGGCCATCCACAGCGCCCACAGCGTCGGCCACAGCAGCAGCAGCGTGCCGATGGGCTTGTCGATGCGGATCAGCCTGGCATAGAGCGCCAGGCGGCTGGGCTGGTGGGGGGCGGCGGCGGGCTGGGACATGAGGATATGGGGGCAAGAACGAAAAACGCGCCCCGGCATTGTAAGCCGGGGCGCGTTTCATGACATCGGCCGGGCAGATATCAGGCCAACATCGCGCGCAGCATCCACGCGGTCTTCTCGTGCGTCTGCATGCGTTGCGTCAGCAGGTCCGCCGACGGCTCGTCGCCGGCGGCGTCGATCGCCGGGAACAGCGAGCGCGCGGTGCGCACCACGGCTTCCTGGCCTTCGACCAGCTTGCGGATCATCTCGGTGGCTTCGGGCACGCCCTCTTCCTCGGGAATCGACGACAGCTTCGCGTATTCCTTGTAGGTACCCGGTGCCGGGTAACCCAGCGCGCGAATGCGCTCGGCGATGGCATCGACGGCCAGTGCCAGTTCCGTGTACTGCGTCTCGAACATCAGATGCAGCGTGTTGAACATGGGACCCGTCACGTTCCAGTGGAAATTATGGGTCTTGAGGTAGAGGGTGTACGTATCCGCGAGCAGCTTCGACAGCCCTTCAGCAATCTTCTTGCGGTCCTTGTCGGAAATACCGATGTTCACGCTCATCTCGTTCTTCTTTGCCATGGTAGGTCAGCTCCGTTCCGGTAATGCGGGTCATGCCACGAGGAAATTACCCACGAGGGGTTGCGGCCATTATCGCATCGGATGTTATACAGGCACCACTATCCGCCGGTACTAGCCGGGGGACTTCAGGTAGCCAGCGCGGCGAACGCGCGCGCCGCATCGACGAACATCGCCATCGCGCCCAGCGCGACGACGGCCATCCCGATTTCCTTGCGGTAGAGCTTGAGGCGAAGCCGCGCGGCTTCCTGAGCGCGCGGCGCCGTGGCGGCGTCCTGACGGAGCGCGGCGTAATCTTCGATGAACAGCTTGACCATGATGCACCTCCCTGAATGCGATAAGGGAAGTCTACCTAACACTATCGAAAGTCAGAATTTGTTTGTTTCTAACTATCGAATAGGTAATGGCTATGCGGCGACGGCTTCCTGGAGCGGGCTGTCGGAGATGCGGCGGATGCCGGGCAGTTCGCAGGCGGCCACCGCGGTCGCCAGCGCTTCCATGGCGGGCAGGCGCGTGAAGCTCTTGCGCCAGGCCAGCACCACGCGGCGATCGGGGACCGGATCGGCGAACGGCACATAGGCGAGCAGGTCGTTGCGCGGCTTGAGGTCGGGCACCGACGTGCGCGGGAGCACCGTGATGCCGACCCCGCTGGCGACCATATGGCGGATCGTTTCGAGCGACGAGCCCTCGAACGTCTTCTGGATGCCGTCCGCGGCCTGCGAGAACCGCGATAACTCGGGGCATACTCCCAGCACGTGATCGCGGAAGCAGTGGCCGCTGCCGAGCAGCAGCATGGTCTGCTGCTTGAGTTCGTCGGGGTCCACATGGCTCTGCGTCGCCAGCTGGTGGCCGCGCGGCACGGCCACGACGAACGGCTCGTCGTAGAGCGGGCGCACGGTCAGGCCGGAGTCGGGGAACGGCTCGGCCATGATCGCGCAGTCGATCTCGCCCTGCTTGAGCAGTTCGATGAGCTTGTTCGTGTAGTTTTCCTGCAGCATCAGCGGCATCTGCGGGACAGTCTCGATCATCTGCTTGACCAGCATCGGCAGCAGATACGGCCCGATCGTATAGATGACGCCGACGCGTAGCGGACCGGCCAGCGGGTCCTTGCCCTGCTTGGCGATCTCGCGGATGGCCATGGTCTGTTCGAGCACGCGCTGCGCCTGCGCCACGATCTGCTCCCCGATGGCGGTCACCGAGACTTCCGACGTGCCACGCTCGAAGATCTGCACGTTCAGCTCGTCCTCGAGCTTCTTGATGGCTACCGAGAGGGTCGGCTGCGACACGAAGCACGCTTCCGCCGCGCGGCCGAAGTGGCGTTCGCGAGCCACGGCGACGATGTACTTGAGTTCGGTGAGCGTCATGACTTATCAGGTTCGGTTAAGCGATAGATTTTAGCTTCTATTGCCGTCGCTGTCAGACCGGCGCGCGAAAGTCCTTCGCGCGTCACAGAATCAGGCCTTCAGGAAATGCTCGCGGCCGCCCAGCCAGCGCAGCAGATGCGCCTCCGTGGCCTCCGGATAATGCGCCAGCATTGCCTCGGCCGCCTCCTGCGCGTATTCCACGAGCCACGCGTCCGTTTCCAGGTCCGCAAAACGCAGCATCGCCTCGCCGGACTGCCGCGCGCCCAGGAATTCGCCGGGCCCGCGAATCTGCAGGTCGCGCCGCGCGATCTCGAAGCCGTCCGTGGTCTCGCGCATCGTCGCCAGCCGCTCGCGCGCGGTCGGCGACAGCGGCCCCTGATACATGAGCAGGCACACCGATTCGGCCGTGCCGCGCCCCACGCGGCCACGGAGCTGGTGCAGCTGCGCCAGCCCGAAGCGTTCGGCATGCTCGATCACCATCAGCGACGCGTTCGGCACGTCCACGCCCACTTCGATCACCGTCGTGGCCACGAGCACCTGCAGGCGCCCGGCACTGAATTCGTCCATCACGGCGGCCTTCTCGGCCGGCGGCAGACGGCCGTGAACCAGCCCGACACGCAGGTCAGGCAGCGCGGCCACCAGCGTCTCGTAGGTTTCCACCGCGGTCTGCAGCTGCAGGGCTTCGCTCTCCTCGATCAGCGGGCAGACCCAGTAGACCTGCCGGCCTTCCGCGGCCGCATGGTGCACGCGCTCGATGACCTCGTCGCGGCGCGCGTCGTTGACGAGCCGCGTGACGATCGGGGTGCGGCCCGGCGGCAGCTCGTCGATCACGGATACGTCGAGATCCGCGTAATAGGTCATGGCCAGCGTGCGCGGGATCGGGGTGGCCGACATCATGAGCTGATGCGGGACGCGCTCGTCGGCAACGCGTTCGCCCTCGGCGGCCTTGCCGCGCAGCGCGAGCCGCTGGGCCACGCCGAAGCGGTGCTGCTCATCGACCACCGAGAGGCCGAGCCGCGCAAACCGCACGGTGTCCTGGATCAGGGCATGGGTGCCGATGACGAGCCGCGCCTCGCCCGACTCCACGCGCGCCGCGGCCTCGCGTTTCTCGCGCGCCTTGAGGCTGCCCGCGAGCCAGACCACGGCCACGCCGAGCGGCGCGAGCCACGCGGACAGCTTGCGGTAGTGCTGTTCGGCGAGGATTTCGGTGGGCGCCATCAGCGCGGCCTGATACCCCGCGTCGATGGCCTGGCACGCGGCGAGCGCGGCCACGACGGTCTTGCCGCTGCCCACGTCGCCCTGCAGCAGCCGGTGCATCGGATGCGGATGCGTCATGTCGGCGGCGATCTCGGCGACCACGCGCTGCTGCGCGCCGGTCAGCCCGAACGGCAGCGCCGCGAGGAAGCGCGTCCGCAGCTGGTCCTGCACCGGTGGCATCGAGGGCGCCGTCTTTTCCCGGCGCGCGGCCTGCGAGCGGCGCAGCGAAATCTGCTGGGCGAGCAACTCGTCGAACTTGATCCGCTGCCAGGCCGGATGCGAACGGTCCGCGAGCGCGGCCTCGCTTTCCCCCTGCGGCGGGTTGTGCAGCAGCCGCAGGCAATCCGCGAGCGGGGCAAGGCGCAGACTGGCGAGCGGGCCGCGCAACAGCGGCTGCGGCAGCGTCTCGGGCATCGGCGTGCGCTGGAGCGCGCCGCCGATGGCCTTGCGCAGATAGGCCTGCGAAATGCCAGCCGTGGCCGGATAGACGGGCGTCAGGCGGTCCGGCAGACCTTCGCCCTCGGCCACGGGACGGACGGTCGGATGGACCATTTCGGCCCCGAAGAAGCCGCCACGCACGTCGCCGCGCACGCGCAACCGCGCGCCTTCGGCCATCTGCTTGGTCTGGCTGCCGTAGAAATTGAGAAAGCGCAGCGTGAGTTCGCCGGTCTCGTCGGCAATTTTGACCACGAGCTGGCGGCGCGGCCGGAACGTGACTTCGTTCGAGACCACCTCGCCTTCGACCTGCGCCGCGATGCCCGCGCCGGCACGGGCGATTGCGTCGCGAATCGTCAGGATCGACGTCTCGTCCTCGTAGCGCATGGGCAGATGCAGCACCAGGTCCACGCTGCGGCGCAGCCCGAGCTTGGCCAGCCGCGCGGCGGCGGTGGACGGCTTGGCCGCCGCCTTGGGCGCCGGGCTGGCGTCCTGCGTCGGTTCGGCGGCGTCGGTGGCCCGGGCGGACCGGGTGGCGTTACCTGCTGCTGGCATCGGGTGCGCGTTCGAGGGGTGTATGTACAATGTCGGACCCGCCGATTGTACCCATGCCGCCCGCGGCACTCCGTTCCAGATTCGTTGTTTGCCTGCCATGCCCACGCCTCCCGCGTCCGCCCTGACGCTATCCGACTTCGATTTCCCGCTGCCGCCCGAGCTGATCGCGCAGTCCGCCCTGCCCGACCGTAGCGCCAGCCGGCTGCTCGTGGTCGAGCGCACCGCGCCGGAAGACACCGCGGAGGCCGTGCGCATGCGCGATCGCGCGTTCAGCGACATCGTCGAATACCTGCGTCCGGACGACCTGCTCGTGTTCAACGACACGCGCGTGATCAAGGCGCGCTTTTTCGGCCAGAAGCCCAGCGGCGGCAAGGTCGAGGTGCTCGTCGAACGCGTGATCGACACCGATACGGTGCTGGCGCAGGTGCGCGCCTCGAAGACGCCGCCCGAAGGCAGCCAGCTGCATCTCGCCGATGGCGCCTTCGCGGTGACCGTGGGCCCGCGCGTGGACCAGTTCTTCACGCTGCGCTTTCCGGCGCCCGCGCTGGACCTGATCGAGCGCTACGGCCGCCTGCCGCTGCCGCCGTACATCACGCACGACCCGGACGCCTACGACGAGACGCGCTACCAGACCGTCTACGCGCGCAACCCCGGCGCGGTGGCCGCGCCGACCGCGGGCCTGCATTTCGACGACGCGCTGTTCGCGCGGCTCGATGCGCACGGCGTGCGCCGCGCGTTCCTCACGCTGCACGTCGGCGCGGGCACGTTCCAGCCCGTGCGCACCGAGAACATTGCCGAGCACCGCATGCACTCGGAGTGGTACGCCATCTCCGAGGAGCTCGCGCAGGCCGTGCGCGAGACGCGCGCGCGCGGCGGCCGCGTGATCGCCGTGGGGACCACCTCGCTGCGCGCGCTGGAGTCCGCCGCCGCCGAGGACGGCTCGCTTGCGGCCGGCAGCGGCGATACAGATATCTTCATCACGCCCGGCTACCGCTTCCGCCTGATCGACGCGCTGATCACCAATTTCCACCTGCCGAAGTCGACGCTGCTGATGCTGGTCTCGGCGCTCGCCGGCGTGGAAGCGATCCGCGCCGCCTACCGCCACGCCGTGGACGCACGCTACCGCTTCTTCAGCTACGGCGACGCGATGCTGCTGACCCGCCGGCCCTGACACACGGATCCCCCATGCTCAATTTCGAACTGATCACGACCGACGGCGCCGCGCGGCGCGGCCGCGTCACCCTGAACCACGGCGTCGTGGAGACGCCGATCTTCATGCCCGTGGGCACCTATGGCTCGGTCAAGGCGATGTCGCCACTCGAGCTCAACGAGATCGGCGCGCAGATCATCCTCGGCAATACGTTCCACCTCTGGCTGCGCCCGGGCCTCGACGTCGTCGGCGCACATGACGGCCTCCATCGCTTCATCGGCTGGGACAAGCCGATCCTGACCGATTCGGGTGGCTTCCAGGTGTTTTCGCTCGGCGACCTGCGCAAGATCACCGAAGAGGGCGTCACGTTCGCGTCGCCGATCAATGGCGACAAGCTGTTCCTCTCGCCCGAGATCTCGATGCAGATCCAGCGCACGCTGAACTCGGACATCGTGATGCAGTTCGACGAGTGCACGCCGTACGAGATCGATGGCCGCCCGGCCACGCACGAGGAGGCCGCGCGCTCGATGCGCATGAGCCTGCGCTGGGGCAAGCGTTCCCGCGAAGAATTCGATGGCGGCAAGCTCGGTCCCAACCCCAACGCGCTGTTCGGCATCGTCCAGGGCGGCATGTTCGAGGACCTGCGCGACGAGTCCCTGGCCGGCCTTTCGGACCTCGACTTCCACGGCTACGCCATCGGCGGGCTGTCCGTGGGGGAGCCGAAGGAAGACATGATGCGCGTGCTCGCGCACGTGGGTCCGCGCCTGCCCGCCGACAAGCCGCACTACCTGATGGGCGTGGGCACGCCCGAGGACCTCGTCGCGGGCGTGGCCGCGGGCGTGGACATGTTCGACTGCGTGATGCCGACGCGGAACGCGCGCAACGGCTGGCTGTTCACGCGCTTCGGCGACGTCAAGATCCGCAACGCCATCCACCGCAGCGACCAGCGCCCGCTCGACGAGCAGTGCGGCTGCTATACGTGCCGCAACTTCTCGCGCGCGTATCTGCACCACCTGTACCGGCTGGGCGAGATCCTCGGCGCGCGCCTGAACACGATCCACAACCTCTACTACTACCTCGAGCTCATGCGCGAGATGCGCGAGGCTATCGAGCAGCACCGCTTCGAGGCGTTCCGCCGGCAATTCGCCGAACATCGCGCCCGCGGCGCGCAGTAGCGCGCGGAACACGCGCAGTCGCCGCAACGCCAAATCTGACCGGGCGCGCGAACTTTTCGGCGCCCGGCTGTCGAATTCCGGGGCTCCGCGGGCGTGCCGGCGTCACCTGACGCCAAGCCGTCCGAACGCCCCCGAACAAACCCGCAAATCGCCCTAGAATGCACTGGCGGGACATAGACCGGGTGATAGAATGCCCGATTCCCAGATTGATATTTGTGACGGAGAAGTAACGTGCTGATTTCGAACGCCTTTGCCCAGACTGCCAGCGCCGGTGGCGCGGCAGGTGGCCTGATGAGCTTCCTGCCCATCATCCTGATGTTCGCGGTGCTCTGGTTCATCATGATCCGCCCGCAGATGAAGCGTCAGAAAGAGTCCAAGGCCATGCTGGAAGCCCTGGCAAAGAACGACGAGGTCGTGACGGCTGGCGGCATCCTCGGCCGCGTCACCAAGGTGAACGAGAACTACGTAACGCTGGAAATCTCGGAAGGTACCGAGATCACGGTCCAGAAGAACGCCGTCACCACGGTGCTGCCCAAGGGTTCGCTGAAGTCGCTCTGACCGGCGCGTCTTCCCCGGCAAACCGCAATCCGGCGCGCGGCTGACATTTCCCTGTCATCCGCGCGCCCCCGCAGCCGCCTGTACCAGCCAGACGGGTCCGCGAGGCCCCGCCAGGACTGCCAGGCGGCTGTTTGCCAACCGGTCCGGCCATGCCGAGCCGCTTTCCGCGGCGACCCGGCAGGCCGAATCGCAACGACTGGCCAAAGATGAATCGTTATCCGCTTTGGAAATACATCGTGATCCTGGTGGCGCTTGCCATCGGCATCATCTACACGCTGCCGAACTTCTTCGGCGAGGCCCCCGCTGTCCAGGTGTCTTCGGGCAAGGCCACGGTCAAGGTCGACCTCTCCATGCAGAAACGCGTGGAGGACGTGCTGGCGCAGAACCAGCTGCACCCTGACGGCGTGTTCTTCGACGTCTCGGGCCAGTCCGGCTCGATCAAGGCGCGCTTCCGCACGACCGACGATCAGCTGAAGGCCAAGGACGTGCTGTCGCACGCGCTGAACCCCGACGCGAACGATCCGACCTACGTGGTCGCGCTGAACCTGCTGTCGGGCTCGCCGCAATGGCTGACCTCGCTGCACGCGCTGCCGATGTACCTGGGCCTGGATCTGCGCGGCGGCGTGCACTTCCTGCTGCAGGTGGACATGAAGGGCGCGGTCGACAAGAAGCTCGACAGCCTGTCCGGCGACGCGCGCACGCTGCTGCGCGACAAGAACATCCGCCACGGCGGCATCGAGCGCGATGGCGAACGCCTGACCGTGCGCTTCAGCAATGCCGCCGACGCCGACCGCGCGCGCGGCGTGCTGGCCGACAACCTCCGCGAACTCGCATTCACGAACGACGGCAACAATATTGTCGGCACGTTCACGGAAGCCGCGCGCCGCGCGGTGCAGGACGCCGCCGTCAAGCAGAACATCACCACGCTGCACAACCGCGTGAACGAACTCGGCGTGGCCGAGCCGGTGATCCAGCAGCAGGGCTCGGACCGCATCGTCGTGCAGCTGCCGGGCGTGCAGGACACCGCCAAGGCCAAGGACATCATCGGCCGTACCGCGACGCTCGAGGCGCGCCTGGCCGATCCGGACGCGCCGCGCAACCCGCGCGCGGGCGACCCGGTGCCGTTCGGCGACGAACTGTTCACGCAGGGCAACGGCGCGCCGGTGATTCTGCGCAAGCAGGTGATCTTTACCGGCGACCGCATCGAGAGCGCGTCCGCTGGCTTCGACCAGAACCAGCGTCCGTCGGTCAATATCAAGCTCGACGCCCAGGGCGGCCGCGTGCTGCGCGACGTGTCGCGCGAGAACATCGGCAAGCCGATGGGCATCGTGCTGTTCGAGAAGGGCAAGGGCGAAGTGCTGACCGTGGCGACGATCCAGTCCGAACTGGGTTCGAGCTTCCAGATCACCGGTTCCTACTCGACCGAAGCCGCGAACGACCTCGCGCTGCTGCTGCGCGCCGGTTCGCTGGCCGCGCCGATGGACATCATCGAGGAACGCACGATCGGCCCGTCGCTCGGCGCGGACAACATCCAGAAGGGCTTCGACTCCGTGGCCTACGGCTTCAGCGCGATGGCCGTGTTCATGGTGCTGTACTACATGCTGTTCGGCGTGTTCTCGGTGGCCGCGCTGGCCGTCAACCTGCTGTTGCTGATCGCCGTGCTGTCGATGCTGCAGGCCACGCTGACGCTGCCCGGCATTGCCGCTATCGCGCTGGTGCTCGGTATGGCCATCGATGCGAACGTGCTGATCAACGAGCGGATTCGGGAAGAGCTGCGCGCGGGTGCCTCGCCGCAGATGGCCATCGCGATCGGCTTCGACCGCGCATGGGCCACGATTCTCGACTCCAACGTCACCACGCTGATCGCGGGCCTCGCGCTGCTGGCCTTCGGTTCCGGCCCGGTGCGTGGCTTCGCGGTCGTGCACTGCCTGGGTATTCTCACGTCGATGTTCTCGGCGGTCTTCTTCAACCGCGGGCTCGTGAACCTCTGGTACGGCCGCAAGAAGAAGCTGCAAAGCGTGTCGATCGGCCAGATCTGGAAGCCGGGTGCCGAGGCGCCTGCCGCCAAGCCGCCCGTCGCGAAGTAAGAGGACACAGAGGACAACATCATGGAATTCTTCCGCATCAAGCGCGACATTCCGTTCATGAAGCACGCGTTGGTCTTCAACGTGGTGTCCTTCCTGACGTTTGCCGCAGCCGTCTTCTTCCTCTTCCACAAGGGCCTGCACCTGTCGATCGAATTCACGGGCGGTACCGTGATGGAGGTCAACTACCAGCAGGCCGCCAACCTGGAGCAGATTCGCGGCCAGGTGGGCAAGCTCGGCTATACCGACGTGCAGGTGCAGAACTTCGGCACCTCGCGCGACGTCATGATCCGCCTGCCGCTCCAGAAGGGCGCGGACGGCAAGCCGGTGACCTCGGCCGAGCAAAGCCAGCAGGTCATGACCTCGCTGCAGGCCGCCACGCCTGACGTCAAGCTCCAGCGCGTCGAGTTCGTCGGCCCGCAGGTAGGCAAGGAACTGGCCACCGACGGCCTGCTGGCGCTGCTGTGCGTGGTGATCGGTATCGTCATCTACCTGTCGTTCCGCTTCGAGTGGAAGTTCGCGGTCGCGGGCATCATCGCCAACCTGCACGACGTGGTGATCATCCTCGGCTTCTTCGCGTTCTTCCAGTGGGAATTCTCGCTGTCGGTGCTCGCGGCGATTCTCGCGGTGCTCGGCTACTCCGTGAACGAGTCGGTGGTGATCTTCGACCGGATTCGCGAGAACTTCCGGAAGTACCGCAAGATGACCACGCACGAGATCATCGATAACGCGATCACGAGCACGATCTCGCGGACCATCATCACCCACGGCTCGACCGAAATGATGGTGCTGTCGATGTTCTTCTTCGGCGGCCCCACGCTGCACTACTTCGCGCTCGCGCTGACGGTCGGTATCCTGTTCGGTATCTACTCGTCGGTGTTCGTGGCCGCGGCACTCGCGATGTGGCTCGGCGTCAAGCGCGAGGACCTCGTCAAGGGCGAAAAGAAGGGCGGCGAGAATACGGATCGGAACGATCCGAACTTCGGCGCGCAAGCCTGACGACGATTCCAGTACCAGAAAAAACGCCCGGGATATCCCGGGCGTTTTTGTTTGCGGCCAGTGGCACGAAGCGGCTTACGCTTCCAGCATCTTCTCGATCCACACCGCCAGACGGTCCGGCGCGAACCAGTCGCCCCGGGTACCGACACGTGCGGAAATCGTATCGCCTTCGCGCACCAGCTGCAGCGCGCCGCCGGCTTCCTCGATCCACAGCAGCACCGCCAGCCAGCTCGTATGCGCGGGCGACACCGCATCGTCCACCGGCTTCTCGATAAACTCGGCAAGCAGGGCCGGCGTGGTCCACGTCACGACGTCACCGTCCCGGCGCACGGCCTCGCCCACCACCTCGGCCAGCACCGCCGTCACATCCGCGGCGCTCCTTCCGGCAAGCTTCGTGCGCAGTTCGGCCAGCCGCGCTCCGACCGCGTGGCCGAACGCCCCGCTGCGCTGGCTTTCGGCACCGACCAGATCGGCATAATCGACGCGGTTCCAGTCCGGTTCCGGATTCTTCGCACCGGCCAGATCGGCACCGGCCAGATACGTCTCCACGGGCTGGAAGCGGCCCGGGCCGATCAGGCTCGCGGCCAGCGCCTGCACCATGCCGATGCGCGCGGCCAGGGTCTGCTTCTGCATCACCGACAGCTTTTCGCGCACGAGCTGGTCACGCTCGCGTCGCAGGCCCGACAGCTCGAGCGCCTGCTTGAGCTCCATGCGCAGCGCGGTAATGTCCCACGGCTTCTTGATATAGCGGTGGATCTGGCCCTGGTTCACCGCCTCGACGGTCTGGTCGAGTTCCGAGTACGCCGTGGTCAGGATCCGCACGATATGCGGGTAGCGTTCGCGCGCGTAGCGCAGCAGCTCGTTCCCGTATTCGCCGGGCATGCGCTGGTCCGACACCAGCACGGCGAGGCTGTCGCCATGCGCGTCGAGCAGCGCCTTGCCCTCCTCCACCGATCCGCCCGTGACCACGGGCGCCAGTTGCCCGATAGCCCGCTGGAAATATTTGACGGCGGTCGCCTCGTCGTCAACGAACAGAATCGCGGGGGGTGCCTGCGTTGTATTCAGTTCGCTCATCGATCACTCCTGTGCATACGATTCTTGAAATTGGGGAAATCCAGCGTCACGGTCGTGCCGGCGCCGGAGGCCGAAGCGATCCGGATACCGCCACCGAAAGACTGCATGACGCGGTTACAGAAGATCATGCCGAGCCCGCTGCCACCGGCGCCCGCGTGCGTCGTGACGGGGTCGACAAGCAGTCGCTCCATGACTTCGGGCGGAATGCCGGGCCCGTTGTCGGAAATACGAATCTCGGGATGCTCGCCAGCCACGACCACGAACCGCAGCACGGGACCGTGGACATCGGCCAGCGCGCGCAAGCCATTGCTCATCACCGACGACAACACCAGCGCCACGCAGTTGGGCAGCGTCGGCACCGGGAAATCGCCGTGTACTTCCACCTGGACCCAGTCGCGCTGTGCGTCCGCGAATGGATAGGTGTCCAGCAGCGACGCCACAAGCGAACCCGCCGAAACCGGCTCGCCCGACGCCGCGGAACGCGTACCCTGTGCCGACGACATGCCGGCGCTGTTGCGCACCGACTGCAGGAACGACGACAGCACCGCCAGGCAATACTGCGCGTTGTCGTGCATCTTGCCCGCGGCCTGGCCAATCTCGCCGAGCCGCTGCGCCCCGTCCTCGCCGCTCACGCGCGCCTCGATACCGCGCGCGAAATTGGCGATCGCCGCGAGCGGTGTATTGAGTTCGTGCGCGAGAAACGCGAGCGTCTCGTCGATCGCCATCAGCCGCTGCTGGCGCACCGCGCGCTCGCGATGCCGCTCGCCAGCCAGGCGCAGGACCTCGCGCACGCCGTTCACGGCAATCGGTTTCTCGAGAATGCGGAACACCTCACCATTGTTAACGGTCTCGAGCAACATATCCTTATCCGCATACGCGGTGACGAGGATGCGGACGATCTGCGGGTAGTCCTGGGCGACCTGCCGCAGCAGGGAGCCGCCGTCGCGCCCCGGCATGCGGAAGTCGGTCACGAGCACCGAAATGCGCGCACCGTCCGTGCGCAGGACCTCGGTCGCCTCGTCCGCGCTCTTCGCCAGCAGCACGTCGTACTCGCCCCCGACGGCACGCGCGAAATACTTGCAGGCCATCTCCTCGTCATCGACGTAGAGAACGGTCGGCCGGACCTGGGGGATATCGCTCATGACAGCCTCATTCTCATTCCGCGCGCGGCAGATCGAACGCGAACGCCGCCCACTGCCCCACTTCGCTCTCCGCGAACAGCACGCCGCCATGGCGCTCGACCACGGCATAGCTGATCGAGAGGCCGAGGCCGAGCCCCTGCCCCACTTCCCGCGTGGTGAAGAACGGTTCGAACACGCGCGCCAGATGCTCGGGCGCGATACCGGGGCCGTTGTCCTGCACGCGGACATGCAGGCGGCCGTCGAGCCAGCGCACGGTCGTATGGATTGCCGGCCCCTGCGTGCCGGCCTTGCGCATCGCCAGCGCGGCGTTCGAGAACAGGTTGATCAGCACGCCGATGATCGCCGCCTCGTCGCCGAACACGAGCGTGTCGTCGGGCATCTCGCGCGTCATCTTGACGCCGCGCAGCTCGTGCGCGGTCAGCCGGACCGACGAGTCGAGCGCCTTCTCGAACAGGAACGGCGTGCCTTCGACCTCCGCGCCCGGCTTGCGGTACGCGAACGTCTTCAGGTCCGACACGATATGCTGGATCCGCTGCATGCCCTGCTTGGCATCGACGAGGCATTCCTCGAGCATCGGCTCCTTCTTCGTGACGGGTTCTTCCATGGCGACCTCGATCGCCATCAGGCAGAAGTTCACGGGGTTGTTCACCTCGTGCAGCAGACCCGCGGCCAGCGTACCGATCGCCGCCATCTTCTCCTGCTGGAGCATCTGGCCCTTGATATCGACGAGCTGGCGGTTGATGTCCTCGAGTTCGACGTTCTTCTCGGCCACCTCGGCCTTCAATCGGAACAGCATGAAGCGCGCGCGCTCGTTGAAGAACGTGTACACGCCGCTCGCCGCCGCGGCGAACAACAGGAACAGCGAGTTGACGATAAACGTCCCCACGGGCTCGATGCCGCCCGGATGGATAAAACACGCGGCCGCATAAAGCAGATACGACAGGATGCCGAACACCACGTTCTGCCACAGTCCGAACGGCAGCGCGATGCCCGACGCGAAGATCGCGAGGTTCAGCCCGACGTAGTAAGGCGACTGCACGCCCTCGGTCTGCGAGATCATCCACGCGATCATGATCTGCGGCAGCAGCAGCCATGTGAGCGTGAGCCACGGCGCGAAGCGCCGGCCGGCCTCGCGGTGCAGGGCCAGGACCACGCCCGCGATCAGCAGCGAGACGAGCACGCGCGCGATCGCGAACGGCAGTTGCTGCTCTGGATACTGGCCGTAGTCGAGCCCGACGCCGAGCATCACGAGCACGATGGCCGTGTAGGCGCCCCCGCGGGAGAACGCGAGACGAAATTCCGCCAGTTCGGTCTGATAACCGGCGTACAGTTGATTGGCACTCATGTTCGGGGTGGGAAGCTCGACCTCGCTGTCACTGGATGGTGGCTTCGGCGAAGACATTGACCCCGGTTTCATCGACATAGAGTCGGTGTGCATGCGAGTTCTCCGGCAACAACGAGGACATCCCCGATTCGTTGCGATAGATCAGATACCACTCGAGCAGATGCTCCATGCCGAACTTCTCGGGATTGTCGGAATGGACGTTGGTCACCAGCAACTCGCCACCCTGCTTGGTGCGCGAGGCGAAATACGTGAGCAGCCGCGCGCAGACCTTGTCGGACAGGTAGTCGAACAGGCCCGCGCAGTAGACGGCCTCGAACGCGCGCCAGTCCGGCTCGTCGGGCGCGATACGGCGCTTGAGCAGATCGTGCACGGACTGGTGGACCATCTCCACCGACGCCTTGCGGCCGGCCGACGCGGCCGAGCGTTCGATCGAACTCTTCGTGTACTCGAGCGTTTCCTCGCTGAAGTCCACGAGCTGGAACGACAGCAGTTCGGGATTCGGATACTCGCGCACGAAACGCTGGATCTCGAACGCGGGACCGCAGCCCACGTTCAGGATGCGGAACGGCCGGCCCGCGGCGCGCGCGCGCTCGGCCTGGCGCGTGAGGAAGTCCACGAGCAGATCGATGCGGTTGCGGTGGGCGGTGGCCACGGCCGCCTTCAGGAACGCCGTGTTGACGATCTGGAAGTACGTGGTCGGACCCTGCTGCGGATCGCTGAGGATCTGGTTCACCATCTCGTAGTCGCCCGCATAGCCGAGCGGCTTGGTGAACGTGCGATACACGAAGGGCGCGCGCAGCAGCAGCGGATGCAGCGCGGCCTGCGCGTACGTCCGGTGCACGGGCGCGATCTCGGGATCCACGCGCTGCGCCTCGCCCTCGAGCCAGTCGAGGTAGGTCTTGACCTTCGTCATCAGCGGCGTGGCGAGTTCGTAGAACACGTCCTCGCGCAGGCGTCCCTCCACCTTGGGCAGCGACTCGGTCAGATCGACCTGCTCGACCCAGCGGGACACTTCGGACAGGTACGCGCGCATCTCGTTGACCACGATCTGATAATCGCGGCGGATGTTGAAGCGCGTGTCCCAGTCCTGCACGAACATCTCGGCCTCGCGCGCCACGGACTTCGGCTCGTGGTTGACGTCGGTGAGTTCGCGCCACTCGTCGATCAGCGTCAGCGACACCACTGCGGTCAGGCCCGTATTCACGAGGCTCATGACCACGGCCTTGCCGAGGTACGCATTCTTCGTGCCCATGCGGACGCTGAGCTCGCTCAGCACCTCGCTGACCTGCACGATCGAGTATGGGTTGTAGATTTCCATCACCAGAGACTTTCTCTGGAGATTGATGATCGTTCCGCGCACCTGCTCGCCCTGCGAGTTGCGGAAGCTAACTACCGGATCGATTTGCGTTTTGGAGTACACGGTATCGCGCCAGGGAAATCCGAAAAACGCTGCGCGCCAGGGCGCCGCGAACGGCAGGCCGGGTACAGCTCGGGCAAGAGGTCTCGCGGCGGGTGACCGGAATCAGGGAATGCAGCCAAGGCTCATGTCGTATGCGCGCGACCGGTTGTTATGCGGTTAGGATGCGAATAGGGACGCAAACAGGGAAGCGCGAAAGGGAAGCGATTCCCGGAAGCGGTTCCCGGAGAGGTGAGACTGCGGCGACCCATTGTACTGTGGCTCTCGCCGGTCGTACAACCGCGCCGATACCGTAATTGGTGGGGTATGCCCGAGGTCGGTGGCCACGCACCGGAGATGGGCATTCAAACCGATCGAGGGCGAGATGCCTCCGATCGGGGCCGACCCTGCCGCGGGCAGGGTTGCGGCGCACCGCGCGGGGGCCCGCGCGGTGTATGACCAGGCAGGACCGGTTAGTCCGCCTTCACGCCTTCCACCTGGATGGCGAGCTTGACGTCCTGCTTGAAGCCGTACTTCGCGCCGTAGTCCACGCCGAAGTCCGCGCGGTTGAACGTGCCCGACGCATCGGCGCCGCACACTTCGCGCTTGAGCATCGGATGCTCGATGCACTTGAACTGATGAATCTCCAGCTTCACGGGCTTCGACACGCCGCGCAGCGTCAGCACGCCGTCGACTTCGGTCGGCACGTCACCCTTGAACTTCGAGAACTTGCCCTTGTACACGGCGTCCGGGAACGCCTGCACGTCGAACATCTCGGGACCCTTCACATGCTCGTTCAGCTTGCTGTTGCCGAAGTCCACCGACGCGGCGTCGATCTTGACCTCGACGGTGCCGGCCTTGGCCGCGCGGTCCAGCGTGACGACGCCGCTGGACTTGTCGAACTTGCCGCGCCACACCGACAGGCCGCCCAGGTGGTCGGTCTCGAAGCTCGGGTACGTGTGCGTCGGGTCGAGGTTGTACGTGGTCGGCGCGGCCGAGGCCACGAACGTTGCGGAAGCGGCCGCAACGGCGACGAGGGATGCGGTCAGGGTACGCATTTGCATAGAAGATTCTCGCGAATAGGTTCAGGGATGGAAAGGTCGGGACGAAGGCAGGCGGGCATCAGCCCTGTCAGCCCTTCTTCGCCGTCACGATATGGAACTTGATTTGTACATCGTCGGCGACGACGGAAGTGTCCTTCCACTCGCCCTCGCCGATGTTGAAGGCGGTGCGCTTGATCGGCAGCACGCCATCGAACACTTGCCCCGCGGCGTCCTGGCGATAGGTCGCCGGTACCACCACGTCAACGGTCTTGCCCTTGATGGTCAGCTTGCCGGCCACGTCGAACTTGCCCGCGCCGCTGCTCTTGATGCTCGTCGACTGGAACGTTGCCTTCGGAAATTTCGCAGCGTCGAACCACTCGCGGCCCTTGACCTCCTTGCTGGTCTCGGCGTCGCCGATCTCGAAGCTGGCCACGTCGATCTCGATCTTGGCCGAGGACGTCGCAAGCTTGTTGGGATCGAAGTCGACGGTCGCATCGAACTTCTTGAACTTGCCTTCCATCGGCACGCCGATCTGGCGCGCGGTCGCGGTGACGGCGCTCTTGGCCGTATCCACCTGCGCCCACGCGAGTCCGGCGACCGAGGCGAGCGACGCGGCGGCCGCCAGGGCTGCCACACCGGTGACGAGCGGACGCATGCCGCGGCGGGTGATGCTTGTCATCTGCAACTCCTTGCTTGGGAAAACGCTCAACGAAGAAACGGCAGCATGCGGGCCAGCGTGCCATCGCGGTCGATGACCTGATGCTTGATGGCGGCCAGCGCATGCACGACGACGATCGCCGCCATCGTGTAGTTGAGCCAGATATGGGCGGTCTGAAGCACGACCTTGGCCGTGTCGCCGGGCTCGATCAGCATCGGCAGCTTCCACAGGCCCAGATACACCACGGGCACGCCGGCGGCGCAGCTATAGAGATAGCCCGTCACCGGTACCACGAGGATCAGCACGTACAGCAGATGATGGGCGCCCGCGGCGGCGCGTGCCTGCCATGCGGGCGTACCCGCCGCGACCGGCGGCGCCGCATGCGTGGCGCGCCAGATCACGCGCAGCACGGCCAGCGCGAAAATCGTCACGCCCAGCCATTTGTGCCACGAGAACAGCTTGAGCTTGGTCGGCGTGAAACCGGGAATGCCGGTCATGTACAGGCCGAGGCCAAACGCGGTGAAGATGCCGAAGGCAATCAGCCAGTGGAAACCGATCGCAGTCGCGGTGTAGCGGGTCACGGCGCCCGGCGTCGCGGTTGCGTGTAGCACCTTCGTCGAATTCATGAATGCATCCCTTTCTGCTCGAGGGGGGTCTTGTTGTGCGGCCGGCTACTTGCTGCGCCAGCGATTCTCGCATTATTGGGGGACCGGCGTGCGGCTTGAAAGTCCGAACTTCATTAAGTTGTTCAAATGATTTGATGTGACCGGATGTCGCAGCCGCCACCCGTCACCTCCACGTTGCGGCGCCATCGGCATCGACCCGTCTTGACACGCGCCAAACGCAACCGGATGATAGTTCGAACGTCGTTCCGACTTATAGAACATATTAACCAACGACGAGCGGACGGCTGCGCCGACAGACGCGCGGACCGAGACAGACCCTTGCAGGAGACGCACGATGGACGAGACCGTCCGGGTGACCCGCCACGCCGGCTGGGCCGTGATTCGCATCGACCGCGAAGCGCGGCGCAACGCGCTGGACCGCGCCACGCGCCATGCGCTGGCGGCCGCGCTGGCGAATCTTCGGGGCGACACGCGCGCGATCGTGCTGACGGGCACGGGCGCCAGTTTCTGCGCGGGCCTCGACCTGCGTGAACGCGAGGAAGAGCGCGCCGCGGGCGCACCCGATCTTGCGGGCCAGGAAGCCATCGAACTCAACCTCGCCATGCGCGCGCATCCGGCCATCTTCATCGCGGCCGTCAACGGCCTGGCGCTGGGCGGCGGTGTCACGCTCGTCAACAGCTGCGACCTCGCCATCGCGTCGTCCACGGCCGCGCTAGGCTGTCCCGAGATCGGCTTTGCCAATTACGCGAGCATGGCCGGCCCGACCTCGCAACTGCTGCTCACGCGCAAACGCGCGGCCTGGCTGCTGCTGACCACCGAACGCATCGATGCCGCGACCGCCGCGGACTGGGGCCTCGTGAACGAGGTCGTTCCGCCGGCGCAGCTCGATGCGCGCGCGGCCGAACTCGCCGTGCGGCTGGCCGGCTTCGACGCGGTCGCGCTCGCCGAAACGAAGGCCGCGCTGGAGAAGATTCCGGCCGAGATCACGCGCTGGCGCGAAGCCATGGACTATGGCCAGACCGTCAACGCGCGCATTCGCGAACGCACGGCCGCGGCATCGGCGGGCCTCGCGCCGGCGGGCCTCGTGCATTCCAACGCGGGCGGCCGCCATCGCGGCCAGGGCACCTAGCCCCCCCCCTTTTTACTCGTCACCCATGCGACATGCCACAGAGCATGCGCAGGCACCGACCCTGCATCAGGAGACAACATGCCACGCAGCATCCCCCGTCGACGCTTCCTCCGTACCTGCGCCACGCTCATCGCCGCGGCCATGGGCGCCACCTCGGTGCCCGCCGCGTTCGCGGCAGACGCCTTTCCTTCCAAGCCAATCACGATCATCGTGCCGTTCTCGGTGGGCGGCTCCACGGACCTCGTCGCACGGCTCGTCGCCACGGGCATGAGCGCGCGCGGCACCAGCGCGCTCGTCGACAACCGCACGGGCGGCGGCGGCGTCATCGGCTGGGGCACGGTCGCACGCGCGGCGCCCGATGGCTACACGATGCTCACGACGGAGATGTCGTATGCGATCGCGGCCACGCTGCTGCCCAAGCTGCCGTTCGATCCGCACAAGGCGTTCCAGATGGTGACGGTAGCCGCGGCCATGCCGCACGTGCTCGTGGTCCATCCGAGCGTGCCCGCGAAGACCGTGCAGGAGTTCATCGCGCTGGCCAAGGCCAACCCCGGCAAGTACTACTACGGCTCCGGCGGCAACGGTACCAATACCCACCTCGGCGGCGCGCTGTTCAACAACCTCGCCGGCGTGAACCTCGTGCACGTGCCGTACCGCGGCGCGGGGGCCGCGATGCAGGACCTGATGGGCGGACAGGTGCAGGCGCTGATCACCTCGCTGCCGACCGCCCTTCCCTATATCAAGAGCGGCAAGGTGCGCGCGCTGATGCTCGCCAACGACACGCGCTCGCCGGTGCTGCCCGACGTGCCGGCCGCACCCGAGGTCGGCATGCCCAGGATGGTCATGAAGTTCTGGGTCGGATTCTCGGTGCCGGCGGGCACTCCGCAACCGGTCATCGACAAGCTGAACAAGGAAATGGTGGACGCGGTCAACACGCCGGAGATTCGCAAGAGCCTGCAGGATCAGGGGCTCGACCCGGTGGGCAGCACGCCCGCCCAGGCCACGAAGCTGCTGAACGACGAGATCACGCGCTGGGGCGCGGTCATCAAGGCCGCGAACATCAAGGCAGACTGAAGCCAGAAGACTGTAGACCGAAAGAGGATCCGCGACATGTGGAACGTCAATTTCACGCCCCCGCAAATCATCGAGGCACGCGTGCTGACGCGCATGCCCGACGCGCTGCGCATCGCCCGCCGCAGCGAATGGGCCGACGCCAACAAACCCGGGCAGATCGTCGATAGCTTTCTCGAGGGGCCGACCTTCGACCGCGAGGGCAATCTGTTCGTCACCGACATTCCGCACGGCCGCATCTTCCGTATCGCACCCGATCTGCGCTGGGAAGCGTTCGCCGAGACCGCCGGCTGGCCCAACGGCATCGCGATGCATCGCGACGGCAGCCTCTGGGTGGCGGACTATCGCTGCGGCCTCCTGCGCGTGGAGCCCACGCATGGCGATGTCACGGTCGTACGCGGGCATCGCAACTCGGAAAGCTTTCGCGGCATCAACGACCTTACGTTCGATGCCGAGGGCAACCTCTACTTCACCGACCAGGGTCAGACGGGCCTGCACGATCCGACCGGCCGCGTCTATCGCCTGCGGCCCTCGGGCCAGATGGACCTGCTGCTGTCGAACGTGCCGAGTCCCAACGGCATCGTGCTCGATCCCTCGCAGCGCTTTCTGTTCGTCGCCGCGACGCGCGCCAATGCGGTGTGGCGCATGCCGGTGCTGCCCGACGGTTCCGTCTCGAAGGCGGGCGCGTTCCAGACGTTCTTTGGCACCAGCGGCCCCGACGGCCTCGCGATGGATGCCGAGGGCCGCCTCGTGGTCGCGCATGCGAGCCTCGGCGGCGCGTTCGTGCTCGACGCGCATGGCTGGTGCACGCATTTCATCCGCAGTCCGATCGGCGGCACGGTGACCAATATCGCGTTCCGGCCCGGCACGAACAAGCTCGTGCTGACCGAATCGGCCAGCGGCACCGTGCTCGAAGCCGAACTGCCGGCCGCGGGCGCGCCGCTGTTCTCCCACGCCTAGGCGCCTGATCGATGGCCACGATACCGGCGTTCGCGGAACTCATGACCCTGCGCGGCGATGCGCCGCCGCGCGCGGGGGAAGTCACGATCCACGGGCGCGATCCGTTCCATCCCACGCCATTCCGCGTCGGCGAAACAACGGCCGCGGTGCTGGCCGCCGTGGGCGTGGCGGCCAACGATATCTGGGCCGCCCGCACGGGCCGCCGCCAGTCGGTGACGCTCGACGTGCGCCATGCGGCGGCGACCGTGCGCACCGTCGACTACACGCAGGCGCCCGATGCCGGCGGCGTGTTCGCGCATGTGCCGATCCCGCAGGCCATGGCGCATATGCTCGAGGTCACGCAGCCGTGGCGCACGCGCGACGGGCGCTGGTTCCTGCCGCATCTGAACCTGCCCCACCTTTCGCAACGCGTGCTCGACGTGCTCCGCTGCGACAGCACGCCCGAGGCCGTGCGCGCGGCAGTGGCGCAATGGGACGCCGATGCGCTCGAAGACGCGATTGCCGCGGCGCGCGCGTGCGGCGGCACCATCCGCACGCGCGACGAATGGCTGGCCCATCCGCAGGGGCAATATCTGGCGGGCCGCCCCGTGGTCGAAGTGGACCGCGTGGATGCGGGGGTCGCCGCGCCGGCGCCCGCGTGGACGCCCTCGCCCAGGCAGCCGCTGGCCGGTATCCGCGTGCTCGACCTCACGCGCATCCTCGCCGGGCCGATCGCGGGGCGCACGCTCGCCGAACTCGGTGCCGACGTGCTGATGGTGACCGCGAAGCATTTGCCGCAGACCCCCGAGCACGTGCGCGACACGAGCCACGGCAAGCGCAGCTGCTTCCTCGACCTGCGCCGCGATGGCGACGCGCAACGCCTGCGCACGCTCGTCGCGGAGGCCGATGTGCTCGTCGATGGCTACCGGCCGGGCGCCCTCGCCGCGCTGGGCTTCGACGACGCCACGCTGCGCGCGCTGCAACCGTCGCTCGTGCACGTGTCGGTCAGCTGCTACGGCTCGGGCGGGCCCTGGGCGGACCGTGCGGGGTGGGAGCAGGTGGCGCAGGCCGTGACGGGCGTCTGCGAGGCGCAGGGGCGGGCGATCGAAGCAGGCCAGCCGAAGCTCGTCTTCGCGCCGGTATGCGACTACACCACCGGCTATCTGGCCGCGTACGGCACGCTGCTGGCGCTCGCGCGACGCGCGCGCGACGGCGGCGGCTATCGCGTGCAAACGGCGCTGGCCGGTGCGGCGATGCTCGTACAGCGTCAGGGCATGGCGGAGGGATTTGCGGAACTGCCGGGACGCCTCGACGACGAGGCATTGCGCGCATGGCACGTGGAGGAGACGGGCCCGAACGGGACGCTTCGCACGCTGGGACCGGCGCTGGGCCTCTCCGAGACCCCGCCGGTCTGGCGCCGCCCAACGCCGGTGCTGGGCGGCGACGACGCGGCATGGCTGCCGCGCGAAGGGAATCTGCCTTAGCGGCGGATCAGATCTTGTTGGCCAGTTCGACCGCCTTGCCGATATAGCTGCCCGGCGTCATCTCCAGCAGCAGCTTCTTGGCATCGTCGGGAATCGCAAGGCCGGATACGAACGTCTGCAGCGCTTCGCGCGAGATGCCCTTGCCGCGCGTCAGCTCCTTGAGCTGTTCGTAGGGGTTGGGCACGCCGAAACGGCGCATCACGGTCTGCACGGGCTCGGCCAGCACTTCCCAGCAGTTGTCGAGATCTTCGTTCAGGCGCTCGGGATTGGTCTCGAGCTTGCCCAGGCCGCGCAGGCAGGCCTCGTAGGCCAGCAGGCTGTAGCCGAACGCCACGCCGATATTGCGCAGCACGGTCGAATCGGTCAGGTCACGCTGCCAGCGCGAAACGGGCAGCTTCTCCGAGAGGTGGCGCAGCACCGCGTTGGCCAGGCCCAGGTTGCCTTCCGAGTTCTCGAAGTCGATCGGGTTGACCTTGTGCGGCATCGTCGACGAACCGATTTCACCGGCCTTGGTCTTCTGCTTGAAGTAGCCCTGCGAGATATAGCCCCACACGTCGCGGTCGAGGTCGAGCAGGATCGTGTTGGCGCGCGCCACGGCGTCGAACAGCTCGGCCATGTAGTCGTGCGGCTCGATCTGGATCGTGTACGGGTTGAACGTCAGGCCGAGGCGCTGCTCGATCACCGACTTCGAGAACGACTCCCAGTCGAACGACGGATACGCCGACAGGTGCGCATTGTAGTTGCCCACGGCGCCGTTCATCTTGCCCAGCAGTTCCACGCGCTCGATACGCACGATCGCGCGCTCCAGACGCGCCGCCACGTTGGCCATTTCCTTGCCGAGCGTGGTCGGGCTCGCGGGCTGGCCGTGCGTGCGCGACAGCATCGGCTGCGCGGCGTTGAGCTTAGCCAGTTCCACGAGGCGCGCATGCACGCGGCGCAGCGCGGGCACCACCACGCCTTCGCGGGCGCCCTTCAGCATCATGCCGTGCGAAGTGTTGTTAATGTCTTCCGACGTGCAGGCGAAGTGGATGAACTCGCTGGCGGCCTCGAGTTCGGCATTGCCCTTGACCTGCTCCTTGAGCCAGTACTCCACGGCCTTGACGTCGTGGTTGGTCACGGCCTCGATGTCCTTGATGCGCGCGGCGTCGGCTTCGGTGAAGTTTTCCACGAGCGCGAGCAGCTTCGCTTCCGACTCGGCCGAGAACTTCGGCACGTCGGGCAGGCCGGCCTGCGACAGGGCGATCAGCCAGTGCACCTCGACCTTGACGCGATTGCGCATGAAGGCCGCCTCGGACAACCATTCGCGCAGCGCGTCGGCCTTGGCGGCGTAGCGACCATCGATCGGGGACAGGGCGGTGAGGGGCGAAAGGGGCGTCGTGGACATGCTGGCAACCGGGGAGAAATAGGGGGAAATGCGCGAGGAAGCGACCGATGCGTCGCACAAGGCGGGGCCGGCGGCATCACGGAAGGCGGGATTTTACCACCGCGCCCCGTCCTGTGCGATGGCCGCACAACAGTCGTGCAGACATCCGTGCGCAAGGCCGCAATGGTGCGTCATTCCGGGGCGTGCGCGGGTATACTCCCGCACGCCGCTCCGGTAGCCTGTTATGAAGTGCATTGGGCAGGAAGACTGCCATCTGCCTGCCACGGAGCGCCGATGCACTTCATAACAAGCTCAAGGGGAGAAGAATGAAGCTGTATGCATCCCGGACCAGTCCCTACGCGCGCAAGGTGCGCGTGGTGCTGGCGGAGAAGAAGATCGACTACCAGATGATCGAGGAGGACGTCTGGTCGCCGCAAACCACCATCGGCCAGTTCAATCCGCTCGGCAAGGTGCCGTGCCTGATCATGGAAGACGGCGGCGCGGTATTCGATTCGCGCGTGATCGTCGAGTACGCGGACACGCTGTCGCCGGTCAGCCGCCTGATTCCGCAGGGCAGCCGCGAGCGGCTCGAGGTCCGCTGCTGGGAAGCGCTGGCCGATGGCCTGCTCGACGCCGCGCTGCTCGTGCGCGTGGAAACCACGCAACGCAGCGAAAGCCAGCGCAGCGAAACGTGGGTGGCGCGCCAGCGCGGCAAGATCGACGCGGCGCTCGTCGCCATGGCCAGCGGCCTCGGCGACCGGCCGTGGTGCACGGGCATCCACTACTCGCTCGCCGACGTGGCCGTGGGCTGCGCGCTCGCCTATCTGGATTTCCGGTTCCCGGAGATTCCCTGGCGCGAACGCCATCCGACGCTCGCCGCGTTCCAGGAGAAGATCGAGAAACGGCAGTCGTTCCTCGATACGCTGCCACCGACCCCCTGACGCTTCACGGCCGTATCAGGGCGAAGCGTAGCGGTTCTGGCTAGGCGCGCGGCCGCAGACAGTACAAGTGGTACGGCAAGGCCGCGCAACGACGCCAGAATCGTCCTGATACGGCCGTCACTGGATGATGCCGCCACCCAGGCAGACCTCGCCGTCATACAACACGGCGGACTGCCCGGGCGTCACCGCCCACTGCGCCTCGGCGAACGCCAGCTGCAACGCGTCGCCACTTGCCGTGGCCACCGTGCACGGCGCATCGCTCTGCCGATAGCGCGTCTTCGCGGCAATCTCCAGCCCCGCCTCCGGCGCCTCGCCCGCGACCCACGACAGGTCCGCCGCATCGAGCTTCGCGCTCAGCAGCCACGGATGATCGTGCCCCTGCACCACATACAGCGTGTTGTTCGCCATGTCCTTGCGTGCGACATACCATGCATCGCCGCTGCCATCGCGGCTGCCGCCCAGGCCGATGCCCTTGCGCTGTCCCAGCGTGTAGAACGCCAGCCCGATATGCTCGCCCACCACCCTGCCGTCGTCGGTCTTCATCGGACCCGGCTTCGTCGGCAGATAGCGGTTCAGAAAATCGCGGAACGGCCGCTCGCCGATAAAGCAGATGCCGGTCGAGTCCTTCTTCTTCGCGTTGGGCAGCCCGATATCCGCGGCGATCTCGCGCACGCGCGTCTTCGGGATCTCGCCGAGCGGAAACAGCGTGCGCGACAGCTGCGCCTGATTCAGCCGGTGCAGGAAGTAGCTCTGATCCTTGGTATGGTCGAACGCCTTCAGCAGCTCGAAACGGCCGCTGTCGGCCTGCCGCACGCGCGCATAGTGGCCGGTGGCGATGAGGTCCGCGCCCAGCGACATCGCATGGTCGAGAAACGCCTTGAACTTGATTTCGGCGTTGCACAGCACGTCGGGGTTCGGCGTGCGGCCGGCGGAATACTCGCGCAGGAAATCCGCGAACACGCGGTCCTTGTATTCGGCCGCGAAGTTCACCGCTTCCACATCCACGCCGATCACGTCCGCGACGGACGCCACGTCGAGCCAGTCCTGCCGTGTGGAGCAGTACTCGCTGTCGTCGTCGTCCTCCCAGTTCTTCATGAACAGGCCGATGACCTCGTAACCCTGCTGCTTGAGCAGCCATGCGGTGACCGACGAATCGACGCCGCCGGACATGCCCACCACCACACGGCGTCCGCTCATGGCGCCACCTCGGTGGCCACCGCGGTCGGGTGGGTATAGAGCACGTCGAGCGCGAACCGCTTGCCGGCGACGTAGTCCTCGACGCATGCCAGCAGCAGCGGCGTGCGATGCCGGTCGCGGCAGGCGCGCAATTCCTCGATGCTCATCCACACCGTGCGCACGATGCCGGTATCGAGCTGACGTCCCGAGTCGAGCGAGCCGAGGTCCCCCGTGAACGCGAAACGGATATAGGTGGTATCGCCCTGGTCGCGCGACGACAGGCCGCGGCTCATATAGCAGCCGACGAGCGCGCGCGGCTCGAACGTATGCGCGGTCTCCTCGAGCGTCTCGCGGATGACGGCATTGATCAGGCTCTCGCCCGCTTCGAGATGGCCGGCGGGCTGATTGAGCCGCAGGCCCGCGGGCGTTTCCTCTTCGACCAGCAGGAAGCGGCCGCCGCGCTCGATGACCGCGGCAACCGTGACACTGGCGTTCCAGTCACGTGACATGATGCACAATTTTTAAGCAATCCGGCATTTTACCGGCTGCCGGACGATCGTGCACCGGTCCCGCTCACGCTGTTCCCGCCCCTGCTCCCGCCCCTGCCCAGCCAGCCGGTCGGTCAGGCCGCACGGGCGTGCAGCGACATCCGTGGCGGCAACTGGGCCAGCGCGGCCTCGATGCGTGCAACCAGCACCGTATCGACGGGGGTCAGCGGCAGCCGTACTTCATCGCGCGCAAGGCCGCAGAGCGCCAGCGCGGCCTTGACCGGCGCGGGATTGGGCGCGGCGAACAACAGCGTGATCATCGGCAGCAGGCGCTCGAACAGCGCACGCGCGCCGGCCGCGTCGCCGGCACGCGCCAGCCGCAGCAGCTGCACGAACAGGTCCGGCCGCACATGCGCGGCGGCGGGCACCGCGCCGGCGCCGCCGGCCAGCAGGTGGTCGAGCATCGCGGCATCCTCGCCGCAGTAGACGTCGAGCCCCGCGTGGCGGTGCGACGGCGCCGCCAGCGCCCCCATGTTGGCCGGATCGCACTCCTTGATCGCGCGCACCTGTCCATGCGCGGCCAGCCGCAACGCCAGCGAGGCGGAAATCGACGTGCCCGTGCGCTTGGGCACGTTGTAGAGCATCAGCGCGCGCGGCGTCTGGCTGGCCACGCGGCGCACGTGCCAGGCGATGCCTTCGTCCGAGACGCGCAGGTAATAGGGGGGCGGCACGAGGTAGCCCGCGAGGTCGAACCGTTCGAGCCGGCGCACCTGTTCGCAGACCGCGCGCGTATCCACGGCGCCCACGCCCGCCATCACGGGCACGGCACCCCGCACGGCCTCGCAGACGGCTTCGGTCAGGGACAGCCGTTCGGCGTCGGAGAGCAACCCGCCCTCCCCCGTCGTGCCCAGCACGATCAGGCCATCGACACCTTCCGCCGCGTACCATGCGGCCAGCCGCTGCGTGCAGTCGAGGTCGGGCTCGCCACCGCGCATCGGCGTGATCATCGGCAGCCAGAGGCCGCCGCGCGGGCCATCAGTGTGCGGCATGATCGCTCCCGACGTGATCGCATCCCAGCACGGACGTCACGCCAAACTCGGCGGCCGGCAGCGCGGCCATGATCGCGTGCATCGCCGCATCGCGGCCGCCGCGTTCCACTTCCACATGCAGCGTGGTCTCTTCGTGGCGATGATCGACCTCCACGACGTAGACGCGCGCCAGTTCGCCGATCGCGCGATGCAGGATCTGCCGCAGCGCGAACACCTGCGCGGAAGCCACCGCAAGCCGGATGCGGATCCTTTGACCATCGCCTTCGGTGCGCGTGGCGCGCGGGGCCGGTGCCGGACGGCGTCGCGGCACGGAAGCGAAGGCGATGGCAAGGCTGGTCTGTCGCATGGACGTTGACCCGCGCAGCGGCGAGTCGTCTGTTGAACATGCTTCCATGCTAGGGACGGGCATCTCAATTTGATGCAGCAATGCGCCGGGGCGGCATCAAAAACGCGTCAAGACGCATGGCGTATCAGAACGTCTTGGTGATCGACGCGAACGCCGTGGCGCGGCCCATGTAGCGGCCATGCGAGTTCGTGTAGACGCCGCGCGCCGCGTTGGTGTCCAGATACGCCACCGCGACCGACAGGCCCTTGCCGAAGTCCTTGGTCACGCCGACCTTCCAGTCCGTGTACGAGGCATCGACCACGTTGCGCACCTTCTGATAGCCGACATGCGCGTTGAACGTGAGGTCCCACACGTTGAGCGGCACGTTGGCCGACAGGTCGAGGTAGTAGCTGTTCTTGCTGTCCGCGAAGCCGAACAGGTTGGTCAGCGCGTGCGAGTACTTCAGCGTCACCGGGCCATAGCCGACGCTCGCGTACACCTCGGTGGTGTACGGACGCGTAAAGCCCGACGGGTAGTCGCCCGGGTAGTAATACTCGAGCACGCCGACGTCGTAGGCGATGTCGGCCCCGGCCACGTCGAGGGTGTTGCGGAAGCCGCCGTAGAAATCCATCTCGATCGGCGCGGACACCTCGGCGTTGCTGTCCGAGAGCCAGCTGATGTTCGAGTTCCAGTTGCCGAGGTAGAGGCCGCTGGCATGCGCATAGTCGAAGCCGCCCTGAATCGCGGGACGGCGGTTGGTCTGCATGAGGCCGCGATAGCGGTATTCGCTGGCCAGCGTCACGTTCGCGGTGAACGTGTGCGGCGAGACGTCCGCCGGCTTATCGGAGGGCGTATCGGAGGAGGGCATATCGGAGGACACGCCCGCGGCGGGTGCCTCCTGCGCCAAGGCGGACGAGAGCGGCACCGCGAGCGAGGCGGTCAGGACGATGGTGGCGGGGACGGCGGTAAACAGACGCGAGGCGATCATGAGGATGGGAGACGAGTTGAACGATGCGTCCGCCCGGCAGAGGTGCCTTGGGCGGCGTGAGCGGCACGATACGGAGCCGCGCATCAATTCGGTGTCAAAAGACGTCCTCGCCCGGGATATGCCGCATCAATTCGGCGGTTTGATGCGTACTGAAAATGGGTGGTGTCGATCCGACAAAAATCCGACGAGTCAGCCACCATCCCCACCCATATTCGGGTAAGCTGCGCAAAAACTGCGGTATCGGATTGATATCTCATAAGGAGAAATTAACGATGCACATCGGTATCCCGCTGGAGACGCGGGCAGGCGAAACTCGCGTCGCTGCCACCCCGGAGACCGTCAAGAAGTACGTCGCGCAGGGGCACCAGGTCACGGTGCAATCCGGCGCGGGCGTCAGGGCGAGCCAGCCCGACGGCGCATACGAGGCCGTGGGCGCCCGCATCGGCTCCGCCGCCGAGGCGTATGGCGCGGAGATCGTGCTCAAGGTCCGCGCGCCCGACGATGCCGAGCGCGCGCAGATGAAGCCCGGCACCGTGCTTATCGGCATGCTCAATCCGTTCGATACCGAGAACAACGCGCGCATGACCGCGGCTTCGATCACGGCGTTCGCGCTCGAAGCCGCACCCCGCACCACGCGCGCGCAGAGCATGGACGTGCTGTCGTCGCAGGCCAATATCGCCGGCTACAAGGCCGTGCTGATCGCCGCCCATCATTACCAGCGCTTCATGCCCATGCTGATGACCGCGGCCGGTACCGTGAAGGCGGCCCGCGTGCTGATCCTCGGCGCCGGCGTCGCGGGCCTGCAGGCGATCGCCACGGCCAAGCGGCTCGGCGCGGTGATCGAAGCCTCGGACGTGCGTCCCGCCGTGAAGGAGCAGATCGAATCGCTGGGCGCCAAGTTCCTCGACGTGCCGTTCCTGACCGACGAGGAGCGCGAGATCGCGCAGGGTGTGGGCGGCTACGCGCGCCCGATGCCCGCCGACTGGATGCGCCGCCAGGCCGAGCTCGTGCACGAGCGCGCGCGCCAGGCCGACATCGTGATCACCACCGCGCTGATTCCGGGCCGCAAGGCACCGGTGCTGCTGAAGGAAGAAACCGTCCAGCAGATGAAGCCCGGCTCGGTCGTGGTCGACCTCGCCGCCGCGCAGGGCGGCAACTGCCCGCTGACGGTGGCCGACGAGGTCGTGGAGCGCCACGGCGTCACCCTGATCGGTCATACCAACCTGGCCAGCATGGTCGCCGCCGACGCGTCCGCGCTCTACGCGCGCAACGTGCTCGACTTTCTCAAGCTCGTCATCGACAAGGATGGCCGCTACGTGCTGAACCTCGAAGACGACATCGTCGCGGCCTGCCTGATGTGCCGCGACGGCCAGCTCGTCCGACAGGCCGCCTGACCCGCATCAACCGCATCGCCCGCTTTACCCACCGACGGCGCCGGCATGGACCGGCGCCGCATGTCTCACTCCTGAAGGACGTATCACCCATGCAACGCATCATGCTCCGCGCCAAGCTCCACCGTGTCACCGTGACACAGGCGGACCTCAACTACGAGGGCTCGTGCGGTATCGACGAAGATCTGCTCGAAGCCGCCGACATGAAGGAATTCGAGAAGATCGAGCTGTACAACGTGAACAACGGCGAACGCTTTTCCACGTACATCATCAAGGGCGCGCGCGGTACCGGCGAGATCTCGCTGAACGGGGCTGCGGCCCGCCGCGCGCACCTTGGCGACCACCTGATCATCTGCACCTACGCGCCGATGACCGACGAGGAAATCCGCTCGTACAAACCGAAGGTCATCCTCGTGAACGACAGGAACGGCATCAAGGAAATCAAGCAGACCTGATCCGCCGGTCCGTGCCGGGCGTCCCGAGCCAGGGACGCCCCGCCCGCGTAGTTCGCAACATGTCGTTCGCAACAACAGAAGTCGACCCGGTTTTCCGCATTCTCAAGAATCAAGCAAACGGAGGGAGAAGTCGATGGAGATGGTGAACCATACGGTGATCAACCTGATCATCTTCGTGCTGGCGATCTACGTGGGCTACCACGTGGTGTGGACCGTCACGCCCGCGCTGCATACCCCGCTGATGGCCGTGACCAATGCGATCTCGGCGATCATCATCGTCGGCGCGATGCTCGCCGCCGGCCTGACCGAAGGCGGTGTGGGCCGCGTGATGGGGACGCTCGCGGTGGCACTCGCGGCCGTCAACGTGTTCGGCGGCTTCCTCGTGACCCAGCGCATGCTGGAGATGTTCAAGAAGAAGGAACCGAAGGCAAAGGCCGAAGCTGGCAAGGAGGGTGCGTGATGGAACTCATCAGCATGAACCTCGTCACGCTGCTGTACCTCGTCGCGTCGGTCTGCTTCATTCAGGCGCTCAAGGGCCTGTCGTCGCCGGGCACCGCGCGGCGCGGCAACGCGTTCGGCATGGCCGGCATGACCATCGCCGCGGTGACCACGCTGGTCCTGATCGTCAAGCTCAAGCATGAATTCCTGGCCGCGGGCGCCGCGCAGCAATCGATCGGCACCGGCATCGGCCTGATCCTCGCGGCGCTCGTCGTCGGCGGCGGCATCGGCGCCTATGTGGCGCGCAAGGTCGAGATGACCAAGATGCCCGAGCTCGTGGCGGCCATGCACTCGCTGATCGGCCTGGCCGCGGTGTTCATCGCGGTGGCCGCCGTGGCGGAACCCGCCGCGTTCGGCATCACGGCACCGGGCTCGCACCTGATTCCCACGGGCAACCGCGTCGAACTGTTCATCGGCTGCTTCGTCGGCGCGATCACGTTCTCCGGTTCCGTCATCGCGTTCGGCAAGCTCGCGGGCCGCTACAAGTTCCGCCTGTTCCAGGGCGCGCCGGTGGTCTTTCCGGGACAGCACTGGCTGAACCTGCTGCTCGCCATCGCGATGATCGGCTTCGGCGTGATCTTCTTCCTGTCGCAGGACTGGCTGCCGTTCCTGATCATGCTCGCGATCGCGTTCGTGCTCGGCGTGCTCATCATCATCCCGATCGGCGGCGCGGACATGCCCGTGGTCGTGTCGATGCTGAACTCGTACTCGGGCTGGGCGGCGGCGGGTATCGGCTTCTCGCTGAACAACCCGATGCTGATCATCGCGGGCTCGCTGGTCGGCTCTTCCGGTGCGATCCTCTCGTACATCATGTGCAAGGCGATGAACCGGTCGTTCTTCAACGTGATTCTCGGCGGCTTCGGCGGCGAGGCGGGCGGTGCGAGCGCCGGCAAGCAGGAGCAGCGCCCGGTCAAGTCGGGCTCGGCCGACGATGCGTCGTTCCTGATGAGCAATGCCGAGACCGTGATCATCGTGCCGGGCTACGGCCTGGCCGTCGCCCGCGCGCAGCACGCGCTCAAGGAACTGACCGCCAAGCTCACCGAGCACGGCGTCACCGTGAAGTATGCGATCCACCCCGTGGCGGGCCGCATGCCGGGCCATATGAACGTGCTGCTGGCCGAGGCCGAGGTCCCGTACGACCAGGTGTTCGAGATGGAGGACATCAACGGCGAGTTCGGGCAGGCCGACGTGGTGCTGGTGCTCGGCGCCAACGACGTGGTCAACCCCGCCGCCAAGACCGACCCGAAATCGCCGATCGCGGGCATGCCGATTCTCGAGGCCTACAAGGCCAAGACCATCATCGTGAACAAGCGCTCGATGGCGGCCGGTTACGCCGGCCTCGACAACGAGCTGTTCTACATGGACAAGACGATGATGGTGTTCGGCGACGCCAAGAAGGTGGTCGAGGACATGGTCAAGGCCGTCGAATGACCCTGCGGATTTCCGTGCGTTCCGGCGCTTCAGAATAAAGTGCCGTGAAGACCTGAAATCAACGTTATCGAACTCATGCGGCCGGCTGACAACGCCGGTCGCTTGCTTTCATGTGTGCGGGTTGCACGGACTTGCTGGCGCGCTATACTGGCCTTCGCTCCAGCCCTTCCGCCGTCAGCCACGGCCGTTTGCCGAAACGCTTGCCGAACCTATCGCACCATGACTTTCAACCCGCACGACAGAAACCTGTCGGTCTTCCATCACCCAGTCCTGACCGTGCTCGTAGACGACAGCAAGTCGTTTATCGACAGTCTGGCCTTCCAGATGGATGCATCGCGTGCGGTGGTCAGCTTTACCGATCCGCGCGAGGCGCTGGCCTGGATCCGCGAGTCGTACGACACGCGCTACCCGGGCTTCCTGCCCGTGCGCGTCACGCACGACGACCTGACGTTCCTTAGCGAGCGTCGCACCGTGCAGCTAGACGTCGATCGGATCCATCGGCAGATCCACGACGTCCACCGCTTTCTGCAGCCCGGCGTGATCGTCGTCGATTACTCCATGCCGCAGATGGACGGACTCGAGTTCTGCCAGGCCTTGTCGGATTTGCCGTGCAAGACCATCCTGCTGACGGGCACGGCCGACGAAAGCATCGCGATCCAGGGGTTCAACAACGGGCTGATCGACCGCTACGTCAAGAAGCACGACCCGAACATGGTCGCGCGGCTCGATCAGGAAATCGAAGCGCTGCAGCAGCAGTACTTCGCCACGCTGTCGCGCACGCTGCGCGACCTGCTCACACGCCATTCGTACTCGTTCCTGTCCGATCCGGTCATGGCCGAGCGCGTGCGGCAGACCGTGGCCCGCTACAACTTCGTCGAGTACTACCTGTATCCGAATCCGGTGGGCATCCTGCTGCTGACCGCGCAGGGCCATGCCACGCTGATGGTCATCGAGACGCGTGCGGGCCTGATGAACCAGGTCGAATCCGCGGAAGCGTATGAAGCGCCGGCCGCGCTGATCGAGGGCCTGCGCGAAGGCCGCATCGTGCCGTTCTTCTGGCCCGGCAACGGCATGTACACGCCCGCCTGTGTGGACTGGGAGCAGTACTGCCTGCCCGCCGAACGCTGCGAGGGCCGGGAGGAATATTTCTACGCGCTGTTCGACCTGCCGCGCCATCTGCTCCAGGAGCCCGTGGTCAGCCTGCAGAGCTTCCTCGCCGAATTCGCGCGCAACCCGGAAGCGCTGACGCACCGCAAGGCCTGACGGCCCGCGGTGTCCGCGCTCAGCCCTGCGCCGGCTTGTCCTCGGTGGCGGCGCGATTGCCGCCCCGCACCATATCGAACCGGAACAGCCGGCATTCGATATTGCCGTTGAACAGCGGCGTGCGGCGCGATTCCTTCAGCCGCATGCGCTTGGGCATCGTCATATCGCCCGTGAACACCCACGCCTGCCATCCCGCGAACGACTGCTTCAGCGTCGTGGCGAAAGCACTCGCGAACTGGTTCGCGGCGGCCTCTTCGGCCTCGTCGCGCGGCGGCTCGTCAATGGGCTGGCGCCGCTCGCCGCGCACCGCGATCCGCTCGCCGTAAGGCGGGTTCATCAGCAGCATCCCCGGCTCCGCGAAAGGCGGCTGCACGAAGCGTGCGTCCACTTGCTTCAGTTGCGCCTCGCCGGGCAGCCCCGCGCGCTCCCAGTTGGCCTGCGCCATGCCGAGCATGCCCGTGGAGATGTCCGAGCCCACCACGCGCAGCGTGGCCGGATCCATGCGCTGTGCCGCTTCCCGCGCGTGCTGGGCATCGGCGCGCAGCGCCTGCCACGCGCGCGTGTCCGCGCCCTTGAGCCATTCGAATGCGAATGTCCGGCCCGCGCCCGGCGCCACGCCGAGCGCCACCTGCGCGGCCTCGACGAGGAACGTGCCGCTGCCGCACATCGGATCGTAGAACGGGCGCGCGGTCTGTCCCGGCACCCAGCCGGCAAGCCGCAGGATACCGGCGGCGAGGTTCTCCTTGAGCGGCGCCTCGCCCTTCTCCATGCGCCAGCCGCGCTTGAACAGCGGCTCGCCCGTGGTATCGAGGTAGATCGTGCAGTCGAACTCGGTCAGATGCGCGTAGACGCGCACGTCGGGGCTCGCGGTATCGACGCTCGGCCGCGCACCCAGCCGGTCCCGCATGCCGTCGCAGATACCGTCCTTGACCCGCAGGCCGACGAAATTCAGGCTTTGCAGCGGCGACTTGTGCGCGGTGATATCGACGCGCAGCGTCTCGTCGGGCGAGAACCAGTTCTCCCACCGCTGCGCGCGCGCCAGCGCGTACACGTCGTCCTCGTGGCGATAGCGCTTCTGCGCCACGCGCAGCAGCACCCGGCTGGCAATGCGCGAATGGAGGTTCACCGCATAGGCCGCGGCCAGAGGCCCCGAGAACGGCACGCCGCCGGGCATTTCCTTGTGCACCGCGAACGGCGCCGTGGCGGCCACGGCCGGCAGCTGCGCGATCTCGCGCAACTCCTCGGCGAGCGCGGCTTCCAGACCGCGCGGGCAGGGAGCGAAGAAGCTTTCGGTCTGCGACCGTTCGTTCAGGGACATGTGCGACTCAAAACAAAAACGACCTCAACCGGCGGCCAGCGCGCGGTCGAGAAATTCAAGGCGGTCCTGGCCCCAGTAGGGCTGACCGTCCAGCACGAACCAGGGGGCGCCAAACGCGCCCGCCGAGATCGCGTCCTGGGTATTCTGCGCGTAAGCGGCCTGCACGGCCTGCGCCTCGCTGGCCTTGAGCAGGTTTGCGCCATCGAACTCGTTCTCGTCGGCGATCTGCGTCAGCGTGGCCGGATCGGCGATATTGCGCTGCTCGGCCCATACCGCGCGGCAGTAGGCGCCGGCGAGCGCAAGCGCGCGCGTGGTGCCGTGGGCCAGCTGCGCCGCGATGATGATCTTCGCGGCCGGATCGCCGGACACCGGGAAAAACGTCGGATGCAGATTGACGGGCATGCCGAGGAATTCGGCCCAGCGCTCGAGCTCGACGAGGCGATACGCCTGGCGCTGCGGAGGCCGCTGGGCGAGCGGCAGGCCGCCCGACACCGAGAACAGCTTGCCGAGATCGAACGGCTTGAGCACGACCTGCGCCTTGTGGCGCGCGGCAATTTCGGCGAAGCGCGCATGCCCCAGATAGACGAACGGGGACTGCGGTGCCATGAAATACTCGACCTGCTTGCTCATCATGTCCTCAGTTCAGAACGGCTTGACCACGACCAGAATCACGATCGCCAGCAGCACGAGTACCGGCAATTCGTTGAACCAGCGATAAAACTTGTGGGACCGCGTGTTGCGGCCCGCTTCGAACTTGCGCAGCAGCACGCCGCAGCCATGGTGGTAGCCGATCAGCACCAGCACCAGCGCCAGCTTCGCGTGCATCCACCCCTGGCCTGCCCCGCGCCCGATGCCGTAGCCGAGGAACAGCCACAGCCCGAACACCACGGCCGGCACCGCCAGTATCGTCATGAAGCGGAACAGCTTGCGCGCCATCAGCAGCAGCCGCTGCGTGGCCGCCGCATCGGTCTCCATCGCCAGATTGACGAAGATCCGCGGCAGGTAGAACAGCCCCGCGAACCAGGAGATGACGAACAGAATATGGAACGACTTGATCCAGAGCATGCGGTCAGCTCCGGATTTCGCCGTGGCCGAACACCACGTACTTGAGCGACGTCAGTCCCTCCAGACCCACCGGGCCGCGCGCATGCAGCTTGTCGTTCGAGATACCGATCTCGGCGCCCAGGCCGTATTCGAAGCCGTCGGCAAAGCGCGTCGAGGCGTTGATCATCACGCTCGCCGAATCCACCTCGCGGAGGAAGCGCATGCCGGTGCTGTAATTCTCGGTGACGATCGAGTCCGTGTGCGCGGAGCCGTACGTATTGATATGGGCGATGGCCGCGTCGAGGCCGTCCACGGTGCGAATCGCGAGCACGGGCGCCAGATACTCGAGGCGCCAGTCTTCCTCGGTCGCATCGACGAGGCCCGTGAAACCCGCCGCCTCGAGCGTGGCGCGCGTGTCCGCGCAGACGCGCAACTCCACGCCCTTGTCCTGATAGATCCGGCACAGCGGCGGCAGCACGGTCGCGGCGATACCGCGCGCGACCAGCAGCGTTTCCATCGTGTTGCACGGCGCGTAGCGCTGGGTCTTGGCGTTGTCGCACACGCGCACGGCCTTCTCCACATCGGCGTCGTCATCGACGTAGACGTGGCAGATGCCGTCCAGATGCTTGATCATCGGCACGCGCGCTTCTTCCATGAGCCGCGCGATCAGGCTCTTGCCGCCGCGCGGGACGATCACGTCCACGTACCCGGTCATCGTGATGAGCCGGCCAACGGCCGCACGGTCGGTGGTCTCGATCACCTGCACCGCTTCGGCGGGCAGCCCCGCGGCCGACAGGCCTTCGGCGACCAGCGCGGCCAGCGCGGTGTTCGATTCAATGGCTTCCGAACCGCCGCGCAGGATCGTCGCATTGCCGGACTTCAGGCATAGCGCCGCCGCGTCGATGGTCACGTTGGGCCGCGATTCGTAGATGATGCCGATCACGCCGAGCGGCACGCGCATCTGGCCGACCTGGATACCGGTCGGGCGGAATTTCATGTTCGAGATCTCGCCGATCGGGTCGGGCAGCGCGGCAATCTGCTCGAGGCCCGCCGCCATGGTGGCAATGGCCTTGTCCGACAGCGTGAGCCGATCGACGAACGCGGCATCCTGCCCGTTGGCGCGCGCACGCTCGACGTCGCGCGCGTTGACCGCCTTGAGCTTGTCGGCGTCGCGCCGGATCGCCGCCGCGATGGTCAGCAGCGCGCGGTTCTTGTCGGCGGTGGAGGCACGCGCCATCGCGCGCGATGCGGCGCGGGCCTGCTGGCCCACGCGGTCCATGTATTGGTTGAGATCGAACTCGGTCATGATCGTGGCCGGGTCCTGTCCCGGCGGTCGTGCAGTCTTGTGGGGAACGGAGGTGCCGATCGTCGCTAGCGGCTAGCGCGCAATCGACAGCGCAAGCTGCTGCAGGCCGTCCCATGGCTCCGCGGGCAGGCTCGCCGCCGCGCCCGGCGGCAGGTCCGGCAAACCCTTGACCTGCCGGTCGAGCCTCGCGGCCAGCGCCAGCGCGGCTTCGAGCTGTGGCATCGACAGCCGCTGGGCCGCCTGCGGCACGAGCCGCTCGCGCGGGCCCCAGACGCGCAGCTCGCGCATCAGCACCGGCGCCGGCTTGCCGGCCGCCAGCCCTTGCCGGACCTTGGATAATACGCGAATTTCCTCGGTCAGCGCCCAGAGCACCAGCACCGTCGCCTCGCCCTCGCCGCGCAGCCCCTCGAGCATGCGCACGAGCCGCGGCACGTCGCCGGCGAGCATCGCCTCGGACAACTTGAACACGTCGTAGCGGGCCACGTTGAGCACCGCGTCGTGCACCTGATCGAACTTGAGCTCGCCCGGCGGATACAGCAGCCCGAGCTTCTGGATTTCCTGATGCGCGGCAAGCAGGTTGCCTTCCACCTTGTCCGCGATGAACTGCAGCGCGCGGCGTCCGGGCTCGCCGCCCTCCACGCGCTGCTGCTGCAATGCCAGCCGCTCGCCGACCCAGGCCGGCAGGCGCGTGCGATCGACGGTATCGACCTTGATCGACACCCCGGCGCCCTCGAGCGCCTGGAACCATGCGGACTTCGACGTCGCGAAATCGACCCGCGGCAGCGTGACCAGCATCAGCACATCCGGCGACGGCTGCGCGGCCACCGCGCGTAACGCCTCGCCGCCATCCTTGCCGGGCTTGCCCGACGGAATCCGCAACTCGACGATCTTGCGGTCGCCGAACAGCGACATCGACTGCTGCGCCTCGACGAGCTGGCTCCAGTGAAAGCCGCGCTCGGCCACGAGCACGTCGCGCTCGGTATAGCCCGCGTCGCGCGCGGCACGGCGCAGCCGGTCCACCGCCTCCAGCACGAGCAGATGCTCGTCGCCGTGCACGACGTAGAGCGGCGCGAGGCCCTTGGCCTGGGCCTGCTTCAGATGGCCATCGAGGCCGTCGAGCCGAAGCTGCATCGCGTAACCGTCAGGCCGACTTGATCGCCGCGAGGCGGCGCATCAGCTGCTGCACGATGTCGCGCTGCATGTCGCGATAAAGCTGCTGCTCTTCGTAGTCCTTCGCCAGCACGGCCGATTCGTTGTACGTGATATCGCGCGTCAGCAGGATCGTCGAGGGCGGAATCAGTTCCTTGCCCGACTGGTCGCGCACGCGGAAGCTGAAGCGCTGGCTCAGCCGGTATTCGCGCACCACGCCTTCGGTCGTGATCGACAGGATCGCGCGGCCGCGCGTGTCGCTCAGCACGTCGAGCAGCGCGTCGGCCTGCTTCGGATCCTCCACGATGATCGTGTCGGAGCCGCCGAGAATCGTGCGGCGCAGGTCGGCGCCCATCGGCGAATTGGGCGGAATGCCGACGTACAGCTTCTTGAACGCGAAGTCGGCGGTGCCGCGCATGTGGAAGCCGCAACCCGCCAGACCGGCGGCCATCGCAGTGGCGAGCGTCGAGGCAAGAACGAGTCGGCGGCGCAGGTTCGGTCGGGTCATGGCTTGGCGGATTCCTTCAATGATCGGCGATGGCCGTTACAGCACCACGTTCACGAGGCGGCCCGGCACGACCACGATCTTCTTCGGCGTGGCGCCCGCGGCAAACTTGGCGACGGTCTCGCTCGCGGCGGCCATGGCCTCGATGGCGGCACGGTCGGCATCGGCCGGCACCGTCAGGCTGCCGCGCACCTTGCCGTTGACCTGCAGCACGAGTTCGATCTCGCTGCGCACGAGCGCGGTTTCATCGACCTGCGGCCAGGCGGCATCGAGCAGCTCGCCCGATTCGCGCGCATAGCCGAGCTCCTGCCACAGCGCATGCGCGATGTGCGGCACCACCGGGTACAGCACGCGCAGCAGAATGCCGAAGCCTTCGCGACGCGCGGCCGGCGAGGCGCCCTTGGCACCCTCGAGCGCGTTCAGCATCTTCATGGTCGCGGACACGACCGTGTTGTACTGGATGCGCTGGTAGTCGTAGTTGGCCTGCTTGAGCACGGTATGGATCTCGCGGCGCAGCGCGGCGTCGTCAGCCGCCGGTGCGGCACCCGTCGCCGCGCCGATCGCCTCGCCATTGGCGTGGCCGTAGGCCCACACGCGGCGCAGGAAGCGCGATGCGCCCTCCACGCCCGAACCGCTCCACTCCAGCTGCTGCTCGGGCGGCGCGGCAAACATCACGAACAGACGCGCGGTATCGGCGCCGTACTGGTCGATCAGCGCCTGCGGGTCGATGCCGTTGTTCTTCGACTTCGACATCTTCTCCACGCCGCCGATCACCACGGGCTGGCCGTCGGCCTTGAGCGTCGCGCCGACGGGGCGGCCACGGTCGTCCAGCTTCACGTCCACGTCGGCCGGGTTGTACCAGAACTTCTTGCCGCTCGCGTCTTCGCGGTAGTAGGTCTCGTTGAGCACCATGCCCTGCGTGAGCAGGTTCGTGAACGGCTCGTCGAACTTCACCAGCCCGAGGTCGCGCATGACCTTGGTCCAGAAGCGCGCGTACAGCAGGTGCAGGATCGCGTGTTCGATACCGCCGATGTACTGGTCCATCGGCATCCAGTAATCGTTGCGGCCATCGACCATCGTCGTCGCGTCCGGGCACGTATAGCGCATGTAGTACCAGCACGAGTCGATGAACGTATCCATCGTGTCGGTCTCGCGGCGCGCGGGCTTGCCGCACGACGGGCAGGTGCAGGCCAGGAAGCGCTGGTCCTTCGCAAGCGGATTGCCCGTGCCGTCCGGCACGAGGTCCTCGGGCAGCACGACCGGCAGGTCCTTTTCGGGCACCGGCACCACGCCGCAGCTGTCGCAATGGATGAGCGGAATCGGCGTGCCCCAGTACCGCTGGCGCGAGATGCCCCAGTCGCGCAGGCGCCACGTCGTCTTCTTTTCGCCGAGGCCCAGCGCGGCGATATCGGCGGCAATCGCTTCCACCGCGGCCTGATACCCGAGGCCGTCGTACTTGCCGCTATGGATCAGCGTGCCGTGTTCCTTGTCGCCGTACCAGTCCTGCCACGCTTCGGTCGAGTATGCCTGGCCCTTGACGTCCACGACCTGGCGGATCGGCAGGCCGTACTTGCGCGCGAACGCGAAGTCGCGCTCGTCGTGCGCGGGCACGCCCATCACGGCGCCGTCGCCGTAGCTCATCAGCACGTAGTTGCCGACCCAGACTTCCACCTCGTCGCCAGTCAGCGGATGCGTGACCTTGAGGCCGGTGGGCATGCCCTTCTTCTCCATGGTCGCCATATCGGCTTCCATGACCGAGCCCATCTTGCATTCCTCGATGAACGCGGCGAGCTCGGGATTGGTCGCGGCCGCATGCGCGGCCAGCGGGTGTTCCGCGGCCACCGCGCAGAACGTCACGCCCATGATCGTGTCGGCACGCGTCGTGAACACGTACAGCTTGCCGTCCTGGATCGGCTGGCCGTCGGCACCCGCGATCTTGTGCGGGAACGCGAAGCGCACGCCCACGCTCTTGCCGATCCAGTTCTGCTGCATCACCTTGACGCGCTCGGGCCAGCCCAGGCCATCGAGATCGCCGAGCAGTTCCTCGGCATAGTCGGTGATGCGCAGGTAGTACATCGGGATCTCGCGCTTCTCGACCACCGCGCCCGACCGCCAGCCGCGGCCGTCGATCACCTGCTCGTTCGCCAGCACGGTCTGGTCCACCGGGTCCCAGTTCACGGTGCCGGTCTTGCGGTAGGCAATGCCGCGCTCCAGCATCTTGAGGAACAGCCACTGGTTCCAGCGGTAGTAGTCCGGGCTGCACGTCGCCACTTCGCGCGACCAGTCGATCGCGAGACCCATCGACTGCATCTGCTTCTTCATGTAAGCGATGTTGTCGTAGGTCCAGGCGGCTGGCGCCACGCCGTTGTTCAGCGCGGCGTTCTCGGCGGGCATGCCGAACGCGTCCCAGCCCATCGGCATCAGCACGTTATGGCCGTTCATGCGCAGGTAGCGCGCCATCACGTCGTTGATCGTGTAGTTCCGCACGTGGCCCATATGCAGCTTGCCCGACGGGTACGGCAGCATCGAGCAGGCGTAGAACTTGTCGCGCGCCTTGCCGTCGGGGCCCGTCGCGTGTTCCGACACCCGATAGGCATCGGTGGCCTGCCAGTGCTGCTGGGCGGCTTGTTCAACGGCGGACGGAAGGTATTTGTCTTGCATGATCGGGACGGAATTCAGGGGTGATGCGAAAGCAACGATTATACGTTTGCGCGACCGGGCTGGCGCCCGGCATCCCGCGCCACGCTTATTTCAGGCCGAGCACGTCCTGCATGTCGTACAGGCCGTTCGGCTTGTCCGCGAGGAAACGCGCCGCGCGCACCGCGCCATCGGCATACGAACGGCGGCTCGACGACTTGTGGCTGATCTCGATGCGCTCGCCGATGCCCGCGAACATCACGGTGTGATCGCCGACGATATCGCCGCCACGCACGGTCGCGAAGCCGATCGACTGCGGATCGCGCTCGCCGGTGTGGCCTTCGCGCGCGTACACCGCGCACTTCGACAGATCGCGGCCCAGCGCGTCGGCAATGACCTCGCCCATGCTCAGCGCCGTACCCGAGGGTGCATCGACCTTGTGGCGGTGATGGGCCTCGATGATCTCGATGTCGTAGCCCGTGGACAGCAGCTTCGCGGCGGCCTCGAGCAGCTTGAACGTGACGTTGACGCCCACGCTCATGTTCGAGGCGAACACGACGCCGATCTCCTTCGCGGCGTCCGCCAGCGCGGCCTTGCCCGCGGCGTCGAAACCGGTCGTGCCGATCACCATCTTCACGCCGAGGCGGCGCGCCACCTCGAGGTGCGCGAGCGTGCCCGCCGGGCGCGTGAAGTCGATCAGGCAGTCGGCCCCCTTGAGGCCGGCCTCGATATCGGACGTCAACAGCACGCCGGTCTGGCGGCCGAGCAGCAGGCCGGCATCCTGCCCAAGCGCCGCCGATCCCGGCACATCGAGGGCCCCCGAAAGGGTGACGCCCTCGGTGTCGAGGACATGTTCGATCAGCATGCGGCCCATGCGGCCGGAAGCGCCTGCGATGGCGATATTCATGGCGGTATCAGTAAGTGGGGCTGTGGAGGATGCAAAAGCCGGTCCGTGCGGACCGGCTTCCAGCGATGCGGCGGCGGCGGCGCGCCGGAGCGACGTTAGTTGACGGGCTTGACGACCACGCCCGTATCGGCGGCCGCCGGTGCCTCGGAAGTCTGCGGCGATGCCGCGGCCGGGGCGGCCGGCGCGGCGGCAGGGGCCGATGCGTCCGTGGCGGGCACGGGCGCCGATCCATCCGACGACGGCGCCGGCGCGACCTTCGGCGCCACCGGTTCATCCGTATTCCGGCCGGTCAGGATCTTGCCCACGGTCTGGTTCTTCTGCACAGCCTTGAAACCGTCGATTTCCGCGATCAGTTCGTATTCCGACGGCAGTTCGTCGCCGCCGAACTTCACGAGCTTGTCGTCCTGGAAGAACACGGTATAGCGGCGTTGCTGCACCACGGGCGTGCTGCCGCGGCGGAACGAGAACACGTAATCCCAGCGGTTTCCGTGGAACACGTCGGTCAGCAGCGGCGTACCGAGCAGGAAGCGCACCTGGTCGCGCGTCATGCCTTCCCGCAATTGCGAGGCGGCTTCGCGAGACACGAAGTTGCCCTGCACGATATTGATACGGTACGGCGTGATGGCGTTGGCCACCTTGCGCGAGGTGCTGTCATATGCCGAGCAGGCACCCACCAGCATCGTGGCGGCCAGCAGGGAAGTCACCAGCGTCGGTCGCATGGCGGTCGAACGGTTTGAACGCATGTCTCTCGCTTCAAAGCTTCAAAAAAGGAGGGGGTGGGCCGTGTGACCTGAGCGCGCGTCGCTTCGCCGCGTCGAAGGCGGCGGATGCGGCGGGCCCGGCACGGCGCGCCATGACCGGCGGCGGTCTGGGCACCGAGGCGACTTTTGTCGCCAAAACCCTTATGATTCAGCTATCCAGACATTGTACTCTAGGGAGTCACGCCCATGCCGAGTCCGGCGGACCTCAAAAATATAGGCCTCAAGGCGACCGTCCCCCGCCTGAAGATTCTTGAAATCTTCCAGACCAGCGAACAGCGCCATCTGAGCGCGGAAGACGTCTACCGCATCCTGCTCAACGAGCACATGGACATCGGCCTCGCCACGGTCTATCGCGTCCTCACCCAGTTTGAACAAGCCGGCCTGCTGTCGCGCAACAACTTCGAATCGGGCAAGGCCATTTTTGAACTCAACGAAGGTAAGCATCACGATCACCTGGTGTGCCTCGATTGCGGCCGCGTCGAAGAATTCTTCGACTCCGAGATCGAGAAACGCCAGCAAAGCATCGCGCGCGAGCGTGGCTTTGCCCTGCAGGAACACGCGTTGTCGCTCTATGGCAACTGCACGAAGAACGAGTGCCCTCACAAACCCAAAAGATAAGCTGTGGCGCCGGCCATGACCGGACGCCCATGCAACGAAAAACCGGCGCCAGGCGCCGGTTTTTTTATGGTTTCACCGCAAATGCCCGTGCTCAGGGCTCCTGCGGGATGTCCTGCTCCAGCACCGCACGCTGCGCGCGCGATACCTGGGGCAGTCCCACGAACTCTCCCACCACCTGACGGAACAGGCCACGCGCCCACACCAGCATCGGATGCGTATTGCGGCTGCGGTGCCAGAACATGTTCAGGCCCAGCATCGTGTTGAGTTCGGCCGGCAACGGGAACGCCTTGAGGCCGTAGGTTTCGCAAGCCATGTCCTTCGTCAGCGCGTTGACCGTGAAAATCATGTCGGTCTGGGCCGCGAGTTCGGCCTGCGCGCGCCACGAGTGAACGGTCAGCGTGGCATTGCGCTTGAGCCCGCGCTGCTGCAGCGCGTAGTCCAGCGGAATCAGCGCCGGCGCCGGACGGCCCGCGCCCCCCGAATGGGCCATGAAGATATGGCTGCAATCGAGGTACTGCTCGAGCGTGCATTCGGACTTCAGCAGCGGATGATTCTTGCGCGCGCAAACCCACAGGTTCAGCGACGTGACCATCTCCTCGACGATCTCGGGATGGCGGGTCGGGAACGGCGAGAACGCGACATCGAGTTCGTTCGCGCGCATCGATGCCACGTCGGCTTCCCACGAATGGGATTCGACGAGGCGGATATGGAGATCCGGGGCCATCTGCTTGATGCGCAGGACAAACCGGTTGAAGACCGTGTCGCCCAGTTCGGCGGCAAACCCGATGCTCAGGGTGCCCGTGGCCACAGCCGGGTCGAAATTGTCGGCGTCGCCCTCGTTGATCGAGGACCAGAGATCCAGCATGTCGCGGATCTTGGGACCGAGCTCGAGCGCGCGCGGCGTCGGCGTCAGCCCGTGCGGCACGCGGATAAAGAGCGGATCGTCGAAGATCTCGCGCAGACGGCCCAGCGAATGCGACACGGCCGGCGCGGTCATGTGCATTTTTTCCGCCACATAAGTGGCGTTTCTTTTGCTTAGCAGCTCGGTAAAGATAACGAGCAGCTTGGTATCAACGTTCACCATGATCAGGCCCGGTCCATGCTCGATACATTAATTGCGAAATTTCATTCGCGAGATTCGCGTCGTCGATGGCCCCACCATTTGCTCTGGCTGCACATCAGATGTCAACAGATTCTTCTAGTGTAAGAGGAAAAAACTGCCTCGGAAAGCAAATTCAGCATTTCTTGCACTCTCGCGGCGGGCTTTTTGATCTGCCTTTGACATGATCACGACAGATTATGTCGAAGTCTGACTTTATGACGCGGTTTTTGCCTTGTGGCTATAGTAGATGCCCTAATGCCGACACTTCTTACGGCGTAAGCCGTTTTCCCCATGTCCAGTTTCCGCGCCCCTGTCGAACTCGCCAAAGCCTACCGGCTGCTCAACCACGGGCCGACCGTGCTCGTCAGCGCGGCCCACGGCGGGCAGCGCAATATCATGGCCGCGGCCTGGGCCATGCCGCTCGATTTCGCGCCCCCCAAGGTCGCCGTGGTGCTCGACAAGTCCACGTGGACGCGGCAGCTGCTGGAAGCCAGCGGGACCTTTGCGCTGCAGGTGCCCACGGTCGCGCAGGTCGATATCACCGAAGCGCTCGGCTCGAGTTCGGGCCAGGCGCTCGCCAGCCAGCAGACCGACAAGTTCGCCGCCTATGGGCTGCAGACGTTTCAGGGCGATGTGATCGATGCGCCGCTATTGGAAGGCTGCGCGGCGTGGCTCGAATGCCGGCTCCTGCCCGAGGCCGCGATTCAGCAGACCTATGACCTGTTTCTCGGCGAGGTGATCGCCGCCCATGCCGATACGCGTGTCTTCAGCGCGGGCCGGTGGCATTTCGAGGGACAGGACGAACTCAGGACCATTCACCATGTGGCGGGCGGCCATTTCATCGTCGATGGCGCCGCCGTCGATGCCCGACCGCTGACACCGCGCGGATCGCAATAAAAAAAAGGCGCGGAATATTCCGCGCCTTTCTTATCGGGTGACGACGATTACTTCGCCACCACGCGAGCCATCTCGAGCACCTTGTTCGAGTAGCCCCATTCGTTGTCGTACCAGCTCACGACCTTGATAAACGTCGAGTCCAGCGCGATGCCGGCTTCGGCGTCGAAGATCGACGTACGGGCGTCGCCGCGGAAGTCGGTCGCGACGACCTTGTCTTCCGTGTAACCCAGCACGCCCTTCAGCGCGCCGGCGCTCTGCGACTTCATCTCGGCGCAGATTTCTTCGTACGTGGCCGGCTTCTCGAGCTCGACGGTCAGGTCGACCACCGACACGTCCGAGGTCGGCACGCGGAACGACATGCCGGTCAGCTTCTTGTTCAGCACCGGGATCACCTTGCCCACGGCCTTGGCCGCGCCCGTCGACGACGGGATGATGTTCTCGAGAATGCCGCGGCCACCGCGCCAGTCCTTGTTCGACGGGCCGTCCACGGTCTTCTGCGTGGCGGTGGTGGCGTGCACGGTCGTCATCAGGCCGCGCTTGATGCCCCACTTGTCGTTCAGCACCTTGGCGATCGGCGCCAGGCAGTTCGTCGTGCAGCTGGCGTTCGAGATGATCGCTTCGCCGGCATACGTTTCGTGGTTCACGCCGTACACGAACATCGGGGTGTCGTCCTTGGACGGGGCCGACATGATCACCTTCTTCGCGCCCGCGTCGATGTGCTTCTGCGCGCCTTCCTTCGTCAGGAAGATACCGGTCGACTCGACCACCACGTCGGCACCGATCTCGCCCCACTTCAGCTCGGCCGGATCCTTCACGGCGGTCAGGCGGATCTTCTTGCCGTTGACGACCAGCGTGTTGCCATCGACCGACACCTCGCCGTCGAAGCGGCCGTGCACCGAGTCGTACTTCAGCATGTACGCGAGGTAGTCCGGCTCCAGCAGGTCGTTGATGCCGACAACTTCGACGTCCTTGAAGTTGGCGACGGCCGCGCGGAATACCATGCGTCCGATACGGCCGAAGCCGTTGATGCCGATCTTGATGGTCATGTCTATCTCCAGTTGAATCGATAAAAGCGCTTACTGGGCCAGCGTGGCACGCACCGTATCGGCGACGTTCTCCACGGTGAACCCGAAATGCTTGAACAGCACGCCGGCAGGCGCCGACTCGCCGAAGGTGTCGATACCGACCACAGCCTGGACCTGGTACTTCCACCAGAAGTCGGTCACGCCCGCTTCCACGGCGACGCGCGGCACGCCGGCCGGCAGCACGCTCGCCTTGTAGGCGGCGTCCTGCTTGTCGAACACCGTCGTCGCGGGCACCGAGACCACGCGCACGTGGATGCCGTCGATCGCGAGCTGGTCGGCCGCGCCGACCGCGAGGCCGACTTCCGAGCCGGTGGCCAGGATCACGGCGTCGGGACGCTTCGTACGCGGGTTCTTGCCGTCGCGGAGCACGTAGCCGCCGCGCGCGATATTGGCGCGCGTGGCATCGTCACGCTTCTGGAACGGCAGATTCTGGCGGCTGAAGATCAGGCAGCTCGGACCGTCCTCGCGGCGGATCGACTGGGCCCAGGCCACGGCCGTCTCGGTGGTGTCGGCCGTACGCCAGACATCCATGTTCGGAATCAGGCGCAGGCTGGCCACGTGCTCCACCGACTGGTGGGTCGGACCGTCTTCACCGAGGCCGATCGAGTCGTGCGTGAACACGAACAGCGTGCGGATCTTCATCAGCGACGCCATGCGCAGCGCGTTGCGGCTGTAGTCCGAGAACGTCAGGAACGTGCCGCCGTAGGGAATGTAGCCGCCGTGCAGCGCCACGCCGTTCATGATCGCGCTCATGCCGAATTCGCGAACGCCGTAGTTGATATGGTTGCCCCATGCGTCGGCGCGCACGGCCTTGCTGCCCGACCAGTTGGTCAGGTTCGAGCCGGTCAGGTCGGCGGAGCCGCCCAGGAACTCGGGCAGCACGGGGCCGAAGGCCTCGATCGTGTTCTGGCTGGCCTTGCGCGTGGCAATCGTCTCGGCCTTTTCTTCGCACTTGGCGATAAAGGCGTCCACCGCGGCGTCGAAGCCCTGCGGCAGCTCACCGCGCATGCGGCGGCTGAATTCGCCGGCTTCGTACGGATGCACTTCGGCGTAGGCGTCGAACAGCGCGTTCCAGGCCTTTTCCAGCGCGCTGCCGGTCGCCTTGGCGTCCCACGCCGTGTACACGTCTTCGGGCAGCTCGAACGGCGCGTGGGCCCAGCCCAGCGCCTCGCGCGTGGCGAGGATTTCCTGGCCGCCCAGCGGGGCGCCGTGGACGTCGTGGCCGCCGGCCTTGTTCGGCGAACCCTTGCCGATCACGGTACGGCAGCAGATCAGCGTCGGCTTGTCGCTGACCTTGGCCTGCGCGATCGCCGCATCGACGGCAGCCACGTCGTGGCCATCGACCGCGCGGATCACGTTCCAGCCGTAGGACTCGAAACGCTTCGGGGTATCGTCGGCGAACCAGTGCACGACGTCGCCGTCGATCGAGATGCCGTTGTCATCCCACAGCGCGACGAGCTTGTTCAGCTTCAGCGTGCCGGCCAGCGAGCAGGCCTCGTGGCTGATGCCTTCCATCAGGCAGCCGTCGCCGAGGAACACGTAGGTGTGGTGGTTGACGAGGTCGAAACCGGGGCGGTTGAACTCTTCGGCAAGCAGGCGTTCCGCCAGTGCCATGCCGACCGCGTTCGTGATGCCCTGGCCCAGCGGGCCGGTCGTCGTCTCGACGCCCGGGGTGATGCCGTATTCGGGGTGGCCCGCGGTCTTGCTGTGCAGCTGGCGGAAGTTCTTCAACTCGCTGACGGGCAGGTCGTAGCCGGTCAGGTGCAGCAGTGCGTAGAGCAGCATCGAGCCGTGGCCGTTGGACAGCACGAAGCGGTCGCGGTCGGCCCAGTGCGGGTTCGCCGGATTATGCTTCAGATGGCGGCTCCAGAGCGCCACGGCGATGTCTGCCATGCCCATCGGCATGCCGGGGTGGCCGGAATTGGCCTGCTGCACGGCATCCATGGCGAGCACGCGGATTGCGTTGGCCATCAGCTGGGCGGGCTGGGAAGCGTAGGGACTAGTGGCGGGATGTGCGAGGGCAGACATGCGGGCGGAAACCTGGCGGCGGGAAAACCGCAATTTTAGCAGAAGGAGGCGTTCCGCCAGACCGCCCGCCAGCGGTTCCGGGCGGTTTCCGGACGCTCGCGCGCATAGCGCGGCGCCAAGTGCCGAGTTGTCATCCGCGCGCGGGCCCGCCGGGGGCCGCGACAGCGGCGGCGCGCCCGCGTAACATGTGCCTGCCCTACTGAGGAGACCTTCGCGGAGACCATCATGACCAGACCGCCCAATACGCCCTGGCTCACCCCCTACCTGACGGTCGCCAGCGGACGTGCCGCGCTCGATTTCTACAGCCGCGCGTTCGGCTTCACGGCCCACAACGTCCTCGACGAGAACGGCGTGCCGACGCACGCGGAAATGCATTACCAGGGCCAGCTCGTGGTGATGTTCGCGCCCGAGGGCGCCTGGGGCAGCACCGCGCGCACGCCGCGCTCGCTCGGCGTGGAAGCGTCGCAGACATTCTACGTGTACTGCGAGGACGTCGATGCGATGTTCGCGCGCGCGATCGCCGCGGGCGCCACCAGCGTCATGCCGCCCGCGGACCAGTTCTGGGGCGACCGCTACTGCATGGTCGAGGACCCCGACGGCTATCGCTGGGGCTTCGGCAAACACCTCGCACAACCCGACAACCCCCGCGATACCCCCTGATGCCTCCCCGTTTTTACGTCGAAGCGGCCCTCGCCGCCGACGCCATGCTGGAATTGCCCGAAACCGTCGTCCGCCATGCGCAGGTGCTGCGTCTGGCGCCTGGTGACGCCGTGACCCTGTTCGACGGCCACGGCGGCAGCCACGCGGCCACGCTGGTCGAGCTCGGCAAGCGCCGCGCCGTGGTCCAGATCGGCGCGCACGATGCCGCCGAAGCCGAACTGCCGTTCCGCGTCACGCTGGCGCAGGGCCTCGCCGGCGGCGACAAGATGGACTGGCTGATCGAGAAAGCCGTGGAACTCGGCGTCTCCGCGATCCAGCCGCTGCAGGCCCACCGCTCGGTGGTAAGGCTGAACGGCGAGCGCGCGGCAAAGCGCGAGGCGCACTGGCAGGCGCTGATTGCCGCGGCCTGCGAGCAATGCGGCCGCAATCGCTTGCCGGCGCTCGCGCCGGTAGCTACCGTGGAGGCATGGCTTGCGGCCCCGCCCTCGCCCTCGCCGCACGCGCGGCTGCTGGTATCGCCGCGCGCCACCGCGTCGCTGCCGGCGCTCGCGGCGGCGGAGCGCGAGGCCTGGCTGGCCGGCGGCGTGACGCTGCTGATCGGCCCGGAAGGCGGGCTGGCGCCCGAGGAAGAAGACATGGCACTGCGCGCGGGCTTCACCGCGGTGTCACTGGGACCGCGCATCCTGCGCACCGAAACCGCCGGGCTGGCCTGCCTGGCGACGCTGAACGCCGTGCTCGGCGGATTTTGACGGCCTCTCCGTTACTCACCTGCAAGGAGTCGATCATGGGACTACTCGATAGCGTACTCGGTGGCGTGCTGGGCCAATTAGGCGGCCATCAGGGCGACGCGCAAGGCAATCAGGGCGCCGGCGGGCTCGACCCGAAGATCATGATGGCGCTGGGATTGCTGGCGATGCTGGCCATGCGCAACAAGGGCGGCGGCGACGCGGGCGCCGCGGACGGCGCAACGGCGGGCGCTGCTGGTGGATTGGGTGGTGGATTGGGCGGTGTGCTGGGAGGCATGCTCGGCGGCGGCAGCGCACCCGCGCCCGGCGGACTCGACCTCGGCTCGCTGCTGGGCGGCCTGCTGGGCGGCCAGGGCGAGGCGGCCGGCAGCGCGCAGGCCATGGGGGCCGCCGCGGGCGGCATCGGCGCGCTGCGCGACGTGCTCGCGCAGGCCGGACTGGGCCATCAGGTGGATTCGTGGATCGGGACCGGCAGCAACGAGGCGATCAGCCCATCGGAGTTGTCGAATGCGCTCGGCGGCAGCGGCGCGCTGCAATCGCTCGCCGAAACCACGGGGATGTCGCACGAGGATGTGGCGGCCAGTCTCAGCGCCGGGCTACCGGAGCTGATCGACCGGCTGACGCCCGACGGCCGCGTACCGGACGCCTGAGCGGCCGTCGCCGCAAAGCAAAACGCCCGCTTCAGGCGGGCGTTTTTGCATCGGCGGCGTAATCGGTAGCGTGCAGCGTCATCACGCAAACGAGTAGAAGACGCGGAACTGCACCTTGCGCTCGCCCCAGAACTCGGCGGCGTCGCGGAACACGTCGAGCAGGACCTCGCGCGCTTCCTTGTCGAACTTCTGCGCGATCGGCAGGCCTTCCAGCACGATCACGAAGCCCGGCTGAGGGCCGGCCTTGTGGATCATGTCGGTCAGGCAGTCCGACAGCGCGTCGAAATTCTTGCCGAAATGCTTCGGGAACAGGAACTCGGTAGCGATCGTCTCCAGGATCTCCGCCTTGCTCTGGCAGTTCGCGCAGTTCGCATAGAGGAAATGCTGGTCGAGGGCAGCGGCCGCCTGGGCCAGCTCGGGCACGCGGAACGCGCGGATCGACTGGACGATGTTCGGGCGCACCGTCTTGAACAGGTTCATGGCTCCCTCGTTGGTGCCGTCTTCGGACCCGGGCACCACGATCGGCGCGCATGCGGGCGGTAGTCCGTGCGTGAGCTCTTGTCGGGGCATCATCAGCACATTGTCGTAGAGGTTCTGGGCCTGATGCTGGGCCCGATGCCAGCCATCTCCGGCGCCGCGCTCGTCGCGGGCGGCAAGGGCGTCGCCCAATCCGAAAATGTCAGTCGTCATTTGGTTATCCGTTTGAAGCTGTTGTAGTGGTCTTCCGTGTAATAGCAATCGTTGGCGGCGCGTTGATCACCACCGCATACGATGCGCTTTGCTCCCCGGTTCCGGCTATTCGTCTTGACGGTGTACTCGCGGTAATACCCGCGCGATTGCTGGGGCAGGATGCGTTCGTAATTGCCGAACCGCGATCCATCCTTGTCATACGGGAACGGTCCGCCGGATTGAATACGTTCCAGCGTACGCTGCGCCTCGTTGGGCAACTGCTGCACGGCGATGGTTCCCGCCATGCCCGCCGCCACATCCGACTGCGCCTGCCTGGCCATGGCGTCCAGCGGCGCCAGCGAGAACGCGGCGCCGAAGGTCACCGAAGCGGCCAGCGAAGCCGCCAACGAAGCGCGTAGCACCAACCCTGACAATGCGTGGGCCAGCCTTCTCGCCATCGTGGGGACTCCGCCAGTATTCAAAGGCGTAAGGTTACGCGTCCGGCGCGGATTAATCAATCCCCGCAGGGGTGGCCGCCGGAATTCTTCAATTGTTTCAATATGTTATTGATATGTGTGCACACACTTACATTGCAACCATTACACAATGAAAAAGCCGGGCGGACCCGGCTTTTTCATACGGCTGTGCTGAAAGGCGTGCTTAGCGCTTGGCGGCCGCGTCGACGACCACGAGGGACGTCATGTTGACGATGCGGCGCACCGTGGCGGATGGGGTCAGGATATGTACCGGACCGTTCACACCCAGGAGGATGGGACCGATCGCCACGTTGTTCCCCGCGGCAACCTTCAGCAGGTTGTACGAGATATTCGCCGCGTCGATGTTCGGGCAGACGAGCAGGTTGGCCTCGCCGCTCAGCGCGCCATCCGGCACCAGCGAATCGCGCAGCTTCTGGTCGAGCGCGCTGTCGCCGTGCATTTCGCCATCGACCTCGAGATCCGGCGCGCGATCGCGCAGGATCTTGAGCGTGTCGCGCATCTTGATCGCCGACGGCGAATCCGACGAACCGAAGTTCGAATGCGACAGCAGCGCGACCTTCGGCTCGATGCCGAAGCGCTTGAGCTCCTCGGCCGCCATGATCGTGATCTCGGCCAGCTGGTTCGGCGTCGGATCGATATTGACGTGCGTGTCCACGAGGAAGATCTGGCGGCCCGGCAGGACCAGGCCGTTCATCGCCGCGTACACGCAGTGCGTGCCGCCCAGGACCTGGTCGATGTAACGCAGATGCGCGGCCGTGTTGCTCACGGTGCCGCAGATCATGCCGTCGGCCTCGCCCTTCTTGATCAGCATCGCGCCGATCAGCGTGGTACGGCGGCGCATTTCCAGCTTGGCGTACTGCGGCGTGATGCCCTCGCGCGCCATCATCTTGTAGTACGTCTCCGAGTAGTCGCGGAAACGTTCGTCGTGCTCGGGGTTCACCACCGTGAAATCGACGCCCATGCGCAGGCGCAGGCCGAAGCGTTCGATGCGGTGCGTCAGCACGGCCGGACGGCCGATCAGGATCGGGTTGGCCAGCTTCTCGTCGACGATGACCTGCACCGCGCGCAGCACGCGTTCTTCCTCGCCCTCGGCGAAGACGATGCGCTTGCGCTCCATCTCCACCTTGCGCGCGGCCGCGTAGATCGGCTTCATCAGCGTGCCCGAGTGGTACACGAACTGCTGCAGCTGCAGCTTGTAGGCGTCCATGTCCTCGATGGGACGCGCGGCCACGCCGCCCTTGGCGGCAGCCTCGGCCACGGCCGGCGCGATCGTGACGATCAGGCGCGGGTCGAACGGCTTCGGAATCAGGTATTCGGGGCCGAACGACAGGTCCTGGATCCCGTAGGCCGAGGCCACGACATCGCTCTGCTCCTGGCGCGCGAGCTCGGCGACCGCGTTGGCGGCGGCAATCTCCATTTCACGCGTGATCGTCGTGGCGCCGCAATCGAGCGCGCCGCGGAAGATGAACGGGAAGCAGAGAACGTTGTTGACCTGGTTCGGGTAGTCGGTACGGCCCGTGGCGATGATCGCGTCGGGACGGACTTCCTTGCACAGCTCCGGCATGATTTCCGGATTCGGGTTGGCGAGGGCCAGCACGAGCGGGTTCTCGGCCATGCCCTTGACCATCTCCGGCTTGAGCACGCCCGCGGCGGACAGGCCCAGGAAGATGTCGGCGCCATCGATGACTTCGGCCAGCTTGCGCTTGTCGGTCTTCTGCGCGAAGCGGGACTTCTCCGGATCCATCAGCTCGGTACGGCCCTCGTACACGACGCCGGCGATATCGGTGACCCAGATGTTCTCGAGCTTCATGCCCATGTCCACGAGCAGGTCCAGGCAGGCCAGCGCGGCCGCACCGGCGCCCGAGGCCACCAGCTTCACCTTGGAGATATCCTTGCCCACGACCTTGAGGCCGTTGATCACGGCCGCACCGACCACGATCGCGGTACCGTGCTGGTCGTCGTGGAAGACGGGAATCTTCATCCGCTCGCGCAGCTTGCGCTCGACGTAGAAGCACTCGGGGGCCTTGATGTCCTCGAGGTTGATACCGCCGAACGTCGGTTCGAGCGAGGCGATGATATCGACGAGCTTTTCCGGATCCTTCTCGTCGATCTCGATATCGAACACGTCGATGCCGGCGAACTTCTTGAACAGGCCGCCCTTGCCTTCCATCACGGGCTTCGATGCCGCGGCACCGATGTCGCCGAGACCCAGCACTGCGGTACCGTTGGTGATCACGGCCACGAGGTTGCCACGCGCGGTGTAGCGGAAGGAGTTGGCCGGATCGGCAACGATTTCCTCGCACGCGGCGGCGACGCCCGGCGAATAGGCCAGCGCCAGGTCGCGCTGGTTCGAAAGCGGCTTGGTGGGGGTAACGGAAATCTTGCCCGGCGTCGGAAACTCGTGATATTCGAGTGCGGCCTTGCGCAGCGCCTCACGCTGCTGTTGTTTCAGGTCGTCTTGGGACGGGGACTGCTGAGGACTTGTCATCTGCGCATCTTCCGATCGGTGGAGCCGCACGTGAATGTGACGGGGACCGAAGCGGGCCGGCTCCGTACCCGCTGTCTCTCTGTATAAGAGCCTCGCATTTTATATTGTGAAATATTATTTCACAATAAGCGTTTTACGCGGGGCAGCTTTGCGTTTCGGTACAATATGCCGCATGCCGCTGGGCTTGACCAGCCGTATTCTCCACGGCGCTCGACCCTCCCTGTCCCGAACGCCATGCCCCCTCCCGCCTCCCCTCCCGCCCCCGCTCTCGCCGCCCTTCCCCCCGATCGCTTATCCGAGTTCGACCTGATCCGCCGCTATTTCACGCGCCCGGTCCACAAGGCCGCGCTCGGCGTCGGTGACGACTGCGCGCTGATCGAGGGGCGACCCGGCCATCAGCTGGCGATCAGCACGGACATGCTCGTCTCCGGCCGGCATTTCTTTCCGGACGTCCCGCCGCGCTCGCTCGGCCACAAGGCGCTGGCGGTCAACCTGTCGGACCTCGCCGCGATGGGCGCGGAGCCGCGCGCCTTCACGCTCGCGCTCGCGCTTCCCAGCGCCGAAGCGCCGTGGCTCGCGGAACTCGCGGCCGGCATGCTGGAACTTGCCGATCTGCACGGTTGCGAGCTGATTGGCGGCGACACGACGCGCGGGCCGCTGACGCTGTCGATCACCGTGTTCGGGGACGTGCCGCCGCGCCAGGCGCTGCGGCGCGATGCCGCACGGCCCGGCGACGATATCTGGATCTCGGGCACGCTCGGCGACGCGCGCCTCGCGCTCGGCGACTTCCGCGGCGAATGGCTGCTGCCCGAACCCGATTTCACCGCGGTACGGCCGCGCATGGACACGCCGACGCCGCGCGTCGCGCTCGGGCTGGCGCTGCGCGGTGTTGCGCATGCGGCACTCGATATTTCGGATGGCCTCGTGGGCGACCTCGGACATATCCTCGACCGCTCGGCCGTCGGCGCATGGCTCGACGTCGATGCGCTGCCGCGCTCGGACATCCTCGCGAACCAGCCCGTGGACTGCCAGCGGCTGTGCACGCTGACCGGCGGCGACGACTACGAGCTCTGCTTCACGGCGCCGGCCGATGCGCGCGAGACCCTCGCGGGCATCGCCACGCGCCTCGGCCTGCCGCTGACGCGTGTCGGCGCCATCACGCCGGAGGCGGGACTTCGGCTCGTCGATCGCGACGGCAATCCCTGCCGGTTCGACGGCGCGGGGTTCGATCACTTCGCTTCGCCCTGACCGCGACTGCCGACCCCGCCGGTCGGACGTTACTGCATGACGGGGCGACGCAAGCCGTGTCATGATGCCGCCATGCGCGGCCCGCTTTCCTGCGGGCTGCCTGACAAAAACATTAGATACCGAGCCGATTTCAAGATGTCCGCCTACCCACCCGGGGGGCGGCCGCGCGGGGGCGGGGCCCCCCACCCCGACACGCCG
>NZ_JASATF010000031.1:0-80250 GCF_038440175.1 Cupriavidus sp. OTU4054 | reverse complement strand
CCCCCCCCCCCCCCCCCCCCCCCCCCCCCCCCCCCCCCCCCCCCCCACCACCCCCCCCCCCCCCCCCCCCCCCCCCCCCCCCCCCAAACGCCGCCGGGCCGCCCCGCGGCGCCGGCCTTGCCCCCCCCCAATACCATCCATACCGCACCGCCAATCAATGCCATGCCCGCGGCATGCGCGGGCGACAGCGTCTCCCCGAGGAAGATCCAGCCCCAGACGATGCCGAACGGCGGAATCAGGAACGTGACCGTCAGCGACCGTACCGGGCCGATGTCGGCGATCAGCCGGAAGTACATGACGTAGGCAATGGCCGTGCAGAACATGCCCAGCGCGAGCATCGCGGCCCAGACGCCCGCCCCCGCCAGCGGCAGCGTGTTTTCGCGCATCAGGGCAACGGCGCTGAACGGCAGCAGGAAAAGCGTCGCGCCGATCAGGCTGCCCGCGGCGACCAGACGGTTGTCGAGCCCGCCCTGCGCCGTGATCCAGCGGCGCGTCAGAAAGCCGGCCAGCCCGTAGCAGAGCGTTGCCACGAGGCAGGCCGCCGCACCCAGCAGCACCACCGGCGAGAACGTGACGGGCCCGGTCCGCGTCAGCACGGCCACCCCCAGCAAACCCAGCACCACCCCGATGGCCTTCGCGCGTGTCAGCGGTTCCGCGAAGAAGAGCGCGCCGATCAGCACGCCCATCAGCGGCGTCATCGCATTGAACACCGCGGAGTACCCGGCCGGCAGCCATAACGCGGCCACGGCATACATCACGAACGGAATGCCGGAGTTGATGACGCCAAGGGTCATCACCGCGCGCCACTTGCCGCGCATGTCCCAGTGCACGCGCATGAACGCCAGGCACGCCGCGAGCGTGGCGGCGCCGATCAGCACGCGAAAGAACGCCGCCGGCAGCGGTCCGAGCACGGGCGCGCCAATGCGAATGAACAGAAAGCTGGCGCCCCAGATCGCGGACAGCGCGAGCAGGCGAACGATATCGTTTGGTTTCATGCGGCAGTGGAGAGATGACGAGATGACGTACGCCTCTGACGTACGGATGGCAGCGCGACGCTGCCGCTTATTGTTGCGCAAAACACACAGCACGCCTGGAAAGCGCCTTCCCGATACCTTCGGGAACACTGCTACCGCGTCCAACAGGCATTACAGCGGCTTCCGAAGCACCCTGCAAGCCGGTTTCGGACCTTTCCCTGCCCGGGTCATATCGCGCCATGGAAATCGGGAATCCGTGGCAAAACAGCCGTTTTATGCACGCGAACGGGGCAAACGCGGGCGTTGTTGCAGATATGCTGCGTTCCCAGCATCACATCGCGAACGCCGGCACCCCCCAAATGGAGGGGGCGCTACCACAAGACGTGACATCGCGTATTCGATTCCTTTAAACTCTGTCCTGCGCCAGAGTTAATTGACCCCTCCGACGCATTCCCGACAAGCCGCCAGGCCCTCCTGGCGGCTTCTTTTTTTGTGCGGAGCGGGAATGGAGTATCGTACGCTACTGGCGCTGCGCGATGGGGGTGAGTTCGCGCGCGTCTGCTTGTAAGCCGGCGTAAACTGTCCGGCGTCAACCGCCACCCCCAGTTTTGCGTTGCCTGCGAAATGAAAAGACAGTTCCTTGGCCTGCTGGCCCGCGTCTATGTGATGCAATTTGCCCTGGAGGTGCCCGCCACGGTCGCCATGCTCGCGGAAATGCTCGTCGAGTACGGGTTCCAGGTCGATATCGGCACCGTACGCCCGCTACTGCGAGCGCTGCAGATGGAAGGCTATCTGGAGAGCGTGTTGCGCGACGGGATCGGCCGGGTCTACCTGCTGACCGAGATGGGCCGCGAAGAACTCGCGAGCAGCCGGTCCCGCATCGACGAACTCTACCGCCGCCTGCATAACCCCGACGGCAGCCAGACGCTGCAGCCCAGCCAGACCTGAGCGCTGAAGTCACCTGAACACGCGGCATGGATCCTCCATGCCGTTTTTTATTCGCGAAGCGTACCCGTTTCTGCGTGGTGATTTCAGATGCGCACAGTGACCACTTCCTGCATGGGCACCTCGAGTCCCGAGGACAGGATCTCGCGCAGGCGCGCGAGGCCGACGGGCGGACAGAACAGGAAACCCTGCACGGCGTCGCAACCGTCGTGACGCAGCACGTCGAACTGCGCCTGCGATTCCACACCTTCCGCCACCACCTGCAGCTGCAACTGATGACCCAGCGTGATGATGGCCGCCGCCACCGCGCGATCATGGCCCGGTGAGGCCACATCGTCGACGAACGACTTGTCGATCTTGAGCTTGCTGATCGGCAGGCGCGTCAGATAGCCAAGCCCCGAATACCCGGTGCCGAAATCGTCGATCGACAACCCCACGCCCAGGTCGCGGATCTGGCGGAACGTTTCGATCGTGGTATCGCCGCCCTCGACGAGGATGCCCTCGGTCACCTCGATCGTCAGGCAGTCGGGCGGCAGGCCCGCCGCATCGAGGCAGCGCATGACGGTCTCCGGGAAGCCCGGCTGGCGCAACTGCAGCGGCGAGATGTTGACCGCGACGTCGAGCTCCCGGTGCAGCTCGTTACGGAGCGCCTGAATGTCCTGGCATGCCGTCGCCAGAATCCATTCGCCGAGTTCGCCGATGAGGCCGCATTGCTCGGCGATCGGAATGAACTCCGAAGGCTGCATGACGCCGCGCTCGGGCGTTTCCCATCCCACCAGCGCTTCCACGCCGATCACATGCCGCGTGCCCACATCGACGATCGGCTGGTACCGCAGATAGAACTCGTGCTCGGCCAGCGCACGCCGCAGCAGCGCCTCGATCGTAAAGCGCGTGAGCGACGCTTCTGCCATCTCGCTTGCGAAGCGGCGCAACTGCGCGCGCCCGCCCTGCTTGGCCGCGTACATCGCCGAGTCCGCGGATTTGAGCAGATCCGTCAGCGAATCGCCGTCTTCCGGATAGATGGCCATGCCCAGCGAGGGCGTGACGCGCAGCGCCTGTCCCGCGAGCTGGAGCTCTTCCGATACGCGCGCCAGAATCTTGGACGCGGCGAGTTCCGCCTCGCTGTCGTGGCGCAGATCGCCCAGCACGACCGCGAATTCGTCGCCGCCCATGCGCGCCACCACATCGCGGGGGCGCACCGCGCCGCGGATGCGGTCGGCGATCGTGCGCAGCACATCGTCGCCGACCGGATGGCCCAGCGATTCGTTGATGTGCTTGAAGTGGTCGAGATCGAGCAGCAGCAGCGCCACGCGGTTGCCCTTGCGACGCGCTTCCTGCAACAGCGTCTCGGTGCGGTCGTGCAGCTCGGTCCGATTGGGCAGCCCCGTCAGCGCGTCGTGCTGCGCGAGGTGGCGGATGTATTCGTCCACGCGCCGGCGCTCGGTCAGGTCGTGCGCAATCGCCAGATACCCGCCCTCGCCGGGGCGCGCATCCGACATCGCGGTCACCGTCACGTGCACGGGCAGGCGCGAGCTGCCCTTGCGCAGATAGGTCGTCTCGCGCTCATCGGCCAGGCCCAGCTGCGGCTTGGCCACCAGCGCGGCCAGCCCAGGCGCGACCAGCGTGCCAAGATCTTGCGACAGGTCGCGTGCGCGCGCGGCCAGTTCGTCCGGATCGTAGAGACTCGCATACGGCATGCGGCTGACGAGTTCGGCCTCCGTATACCAGAGCATGCGCAGCCCCGCGCGATTGATGCTCGTGATCATGCCGGCTTCGTCGAACGTGATCACGCAGAAGGCGGCATGGTCGAGCAGGCGGACGTAGCGCGCCGCGGCCGTTGCCGCATCGAGTTCGGCCTTGCCCAGCGAGGTACGCAGACGTTCGTTCTCCTCCAGGCTCGCATCGCGCGCCCGTTCCGCATGCTCGCGCGCATCGCGCCGTTGCCGCGCCAGCCATCCCGCAAGCCATGCCATGAAGGCCGTGGCCAGCGTCCCCAGCACCAGCACGCGCATGCCGGCCTGGCTGCGGTGCGTGGCTTCGAATGCCGGGCGCGTGGCGGCGTGCAGCGTCCACATGACACCGCCGAACTGCAGCTGCCGTTCGGCCTCGACCATCGGCTTGCGGCCGTCCGCGCGGCGTTCGCCGTCGGTGCCTTCGCCCGAAAGCAGGTTCGGCGCCGTCTTCGCGTTGCCTTCATACAGGCTGAGCACGAGCTCGCCCGCGGCGGGGCCGCTTACCCCACGCATGAGATCGCCCAGGCGCAGCGTCGCATAGACGTAGCCGCTGACCGCTGCGCGGCGTTCGTCGCGCGTGGCGGCGGGCATGCCGGCCGGAAACACCGGTACGTACAGCACGGCGCCGCGCTGGTGCGTCTGCGCCTCGACCTCCCGCACGAGCTCCAGACCCTGCGTGAGCGTGGCATGACCGGTGTCGCGCGCATTCTCCATGGCCGCACGGCGCGTGGCGTCGCTGAGCATGTCGTAGCCGACCGCGCGCGCGTTGCGCCCCGCGAACGGTTCCACGTAGACGATGGGCGCGTAGAGCGGCCGCTCGCCGACGGGATGGATCTCGAAGTCGCCGAGACCTTCGGCGCGGATGGCGTCGATGAGCGCCGGTACCTGCTCCGCCGTGACCAGCTTGACGTACCCGATCGACAGCGTACCCGGGGGCAATTCATCGAACTGCGCCGTATAGACATAGCCGCGCCATTGCGCGCGCGTGGTGGCGGGGTCGGCGGCCATCAGTGCCGCCGCACCGCGCAGCAGACGCTCGTTCTCTTCCAGCCGTGCACGAATCGCGTCGGCCGTGCGATCGAGCAGCGCCGCGGCGTCCTGCTGGGCGACCTGGTTTTCGAGCCGTTTGGCCTGCTGCCATGCGCCGCCCGTCAGCAAGGCCCCTCCCGCTGCGACCAGCAGCGCAAGCAACCCAGGCGATAGGAACGGCAATTTCATGGCAGGACAAATAAAGGCGGCGGGCGGACATGCCGGCGACGGCGGGGCGCGCGGCAGCACGCCCGACACCGCGGGCCCGGCTTATCCAGGGGGCCCGACGCGACGGCGCACTATACCTTGCCGCCTCAAACGCTGACAGTGCCGCGCCGCACACAGGTCACATTGGCGCCACACCGCGCGGAGACCCGCATGGCGGGCTTGCCAAATCCCGGCTTGTCAAACCCCTGCTTCCCCGGCTGACCGAGTCCCATGCAGCGTGCTACCGTGGTGGCTGGCTTGCCACCCGGAACGACATTTGCATCCCTCCGGGCAGCCCCGTGTTCCGTTTTGCCTTATGCCTCGTTTATTGCCGTCGCTGAAAACGCGGATCGCACTGATGGCGGCGGCTCTCGTCGCCGTGTTCGGAGCTGGGATTGTCCTCGGCTCGCTTTATTACGCCCATCGGGATCTGCGCGAGGCACTTCAGAACCAGCAGGATTCGATCGTCAAGCTCACTGCCGATCAGCTCGATACGGCCATGGACGACCGCATCCTGCTGCTCAGCCACCTGACACCGCAACTGCGCGACAACCTCGCCACCAGCCCCACGCAACCGGCCGCCGTGCTGGGTCCGAAACTGCTGCAAACGCTGCAGCGCTCGATCCCGATTCCCACGGCGTTCAACGCACTGATGGTCGCCGACGCGGGCGGTCATGTGCTGACGGCGCTCAACGTGCCGGTAGAGGTTTCCGATCGCAGCTACTTCCGTGAAGCCGCGCGCACGCTGTCGCCGGTAGTCACCGCGCCCATTCGCGCGCGCGTCTCCGGGACGATCGGCGTGCTCGTGGCGGTGCCCGTACTGTCGGACGCGAGCGCGTTCCTCGGCATAGCGGGTGGCTGGCTCGATCTTTCCAGTTCGAACTTTCTGGTGGAACTGTCGCATGTGCGGCTCGGCAACACGGGCTTCTATTGTCTGGTCTCGTCGGGACCGGACCCCGTCTACGTGCAGCATCCCGATGCCGCCCAGCGCCAGCAGCCCGCGCGGGCGGTCGGCGATACCTGCGGCGTGGACGACAACGGCTCCTGGCTCGAATTCCTGACGCCGACGCGGCCCGTCATCGCGCGCTACCTGATGGCAACCACGGGCTGGGAGCTCGTGGCCGTCCTGCCCGCCAAGGAAGCCTTTGCGCCGCTGAAGCAGATGCAGCAACGCTTCGTGCTGTTGTCCGGCCTCGCGCTCGTGGTCGCGGCCGCCCTCCTGTGGCTGGTCATCCGGCGGCTGCTCGCGCCGCTGTCGCGCCTGCACCAGGTGGTGCGCGACAGCGCGGGCGACGCGTCGGCGTTCGAACGGCTGCCGCCTCGCCCGCATCGCGACGAAATCGGCGACGTCACGCGCGCGTTCGTCCGGCTGATGCGCGATGTCCGCCAGCGCGGCCTGCTGCTGGCCCGGAGCGAGCGCCGGCTGCGCGCGGTCACCGATACGCTGCCGGCACTGCTGGCGTTCATCGACATGGACGAACGCTACGTCTTCAACAACATCGCCTACGAGCGCGTCTATGGCATGCCCGTGGAACAAATCCGCGGCAAGACCGTGCGGGAACTGCTCGGGGAGGCCCGCTACGCGCGCGCGCGGCCGCACCTGCAACGCGCGCTTGCCGGCCATATCGTCAGCTTCGACGCCGAGTATGAAGATCCGCAGCCGCACTGGATGGAAATGACGTATCGCCCCGAATGGAGCGAAGACGGCAGTCAGGTGGTCGGCGTGCATATCCACGCGCAGGACATCACGGAGCGCAAGCTGGAAACGTTGCGGTTGTCGCGCATGTCGCAGACCGATCATCTGACGCAGCTGTTCAACCGCAGCGCATTCGAGTCGCATCTGCACGCGGCCATGTCGCGCTGCCGCGACGACGGGCGGCTGATGGCACTACTGTTCCTCGATATGGACCGGTTCAAGGCCGTCAACGACCAGCACGGCCATGCGGTCGGCGATCTGCTGCTGCAGGCGTTCGCACTGCGGCTGCGGCGCTGCGTGCGGGATGCCGACGTGGTCTCGCGCCTCGGCGGCGACGAATTCGCGGTGATTCTGGAGAACATCGAGAGCGCCGCCAGCGCGCGCGGCGTGGCGGAGTCGATCCTCGAAGCCGTGGCGCGCGGCTTCCATTTCGACGGCGTCCCGACCGATGTCGATGTCAGTATCGGCATCGCGCTGTTCCAGGGCGGCGCGATGACCGAGGACGCGCTGATGCGCAGCGCGGACGTGCTGCTCTATCGCGCCAAGACGCAGGGGCGCGGCCGCTACGAGATTGGCCCGTCGGAGCTGCTCGAGGCGGAGCTCTAACCAGCTTTCAGCGCCGAAAGCTGGCCGGGCCGATGTTGCCGCGGCGGTCCTCGGCAGCCTTCAGTGCGGGGTGGACTTGTCCGAAGCGTCCGATGCCTGCGGGGCGGTTGCATCGAACGCGACATGCGTGCCGTCGGCATGCTGGTAGCCGAGCTTGGTGCCTTCTCCCATCATCTTCTCGTAGGCCAGCATCGCTTCGGCCACGGCCTTCGACTCGCCCTTGAAAACGAGTACGTCGTTGCCGCAGTTCGGACATTGCCCACCGAAGATCGCGTCGATGCCACGCAGGCCCGGCGCCTCGAGCGCCTCGAATTCCTTGAATGCCGTCTTGCACGCGCCGCAGACCAGTTGCTGCGGCCGCAGCGCGTCCACGCGCGCCTGTGCCTGTTGCGCCCGCTCTTCGGGCGTCCCGCGCCGCTTTGCTTCACCCATGATAACTATCCTTATCTGCGGCTGACTCGCGCCAAACCCCACCAATATTCATTGAACGCCCACGATCTCGATCGATGTGCGTTCCCTCGGAGCGCGTGCGCCGTTGCTTACGTACGGCGGTGCGTCATTGTAGCGCCGCCCTGCGTATAACGCGGCGCAACGCCACCCCGGCTGCTATTGTGAAAGCAGGCGGTCCGGTGGTTCTGCCTGCCTGACGGCCTCTCACCCCCAAGGAGAATTCCCGATGATCCGTCCCTCAGTGCAGGAAAACTTCAGCCGTTATGCCGCATGCATCGATGCCTGCAATGCCTGCGCGGCCGCGTGTCTCAAGTGCGCGGCGGCGTGCCTCGAAGAACCTGACGTGCGCAAGATGACGCGTTGCATCGCGCTCGACATGGACTGCGCGGGCATCTGCGCGCTTGCCGCCTCGTATATGCTGCGCAACAGCGAATTCGCGCCCCTCGTCTGCGAGGACTGCGCCGAGATCTGCAAATGGTGCAAGGAAGAGTGCGAGCATCACGATGCGTGGCACTGCCAGGAATGCGCGAAGGCCTGCGCGGCATGCATGGATGCCTGCCTCAAGATGACCGCCTGAGCATGACATGCGCATGACACGCCGGTAGAAGACCCCGCGCGCAATGCGCATGAAGCCGACAGGGGCATCGGCGTGTTTCACGACGATTGGCGGACAACGCGGATATTCTAGAGGGCTCTGTCGCCCCTTTTCCTGAATCAGGAGTCCGCGCATGTCCGACAAGTCACCGTCCACCCAGACGTCCACCCGCATCGAGAAAGACAGCCTGGGAGATGTTCCCGTCCCGGCCGATCACCTGTGGGGGGCCCAGACCGAGCGTTCACGGCAAAACTTCCGTATCGGCATCGAGAAGATGCCCCCGTCGCTGATCGAGGCGTTCGCCATTCTCAAGCTTTGCGCGGCCCGCGCCAACCGCGAACTCGGCGTACTCAAGCCGGAGCTCGCCGACGCGATCGAGCGCGCCGCCGAGGAAGTCATCGGCGGCAAGTGGCCGGACGAGTTTCCGCTGTCCGTCTGGCAGACCGGCTCCGGAACGCAGACCAACATGAACCTCAACGAGGTCATCGCCAACCGCGCGATCCAGATGCTCGGCGGCGAGGTCGGCAGCAAGAAGCCCGTGCATCCGAACGACCACGTGAACGCGAGCCAGTCGTCCAACGACAGCTTTCCCACCGCGATGCATATCGCCGCGACACGCGCGATCCAGCAGAAGCTGCTGCCCGCGCTGGAAATGCTGCAGCAGACGTTCGCGCGCAAGGTCCATGCGTTCTCCGACATCGTCAAGGTCGGCCGCACCCATCTGCAGGACGCGGTCCCGCTGACGCTCGGCCAGGAATTCTCGGGTTACATGACGCAGGTCGCCGACGCGCAGTCGCGGCTGCAGCAGGCGATGCTGCGCGCCATGCCCGTGCCGCAGGGGGGCACCGCGGTGGGTACGGGCCTCAATTCGCCCGACGGTTTCGCCGCCGCGTTCGCACGCGCGCTCGCGGGCTACACGGGCCTGCCGTTCGAACCGGCACCGAACCGCTACGCATTGCAGGCCTCGCATGACGCACTGGCCGATCTGTCGGGCGCGCTCAACACCACGGCGTCGTCGTTCCTCAAGATCGCGAAAGACTTCATGCTGCTGGGTTCGGGCCCGCGCGCGGGCTTTGCCGAACTGATCCTGCCCGCGAACGAGCCGGGCTCGTCGATCATGCCGGGCAAGGTCAATCCCACGCAGGCGGAGGCGCTCGCCATGGTGTGTTGCCGCGTCATCGGCAATCACACCACCGTGACGTTCGCGAACGGCCTCGGCACGCTCGAGCTCAACGCGTACAAACCCGTCATCATCTACAGCCTGCTGCAGTCGGTCACGCTGCTTGCCGATGCGGCCGCGAGCTTCGCCGAGCATATGGTCGAAGGGGTCGAGCCCGATCGCGCGCGCATCCAGGAGTTGCTCGAACGCTCGCTGATGTCTGTGACCGCGCTGAATCCGCATATCGGCTATGACAAGGCCGCCGACATCGCCAAGCTCGCCGTGAAGAAGAACCTTTCGCTGCGCGAAGCCGCGATCGCGTCGGGCCACGTGACCGAGGAAGAGTTCGGCCAGTGGATCGACTTCAAGGGCATGACGAAAGAAGTCTGAGGTCTAGCCGCCCAGCGCGGCGGCCAGACCTGCCAGCCCGATCGCCAGCGCGGCCAGCGCGTCGCCGGCGATCAGGCCACCGCCTACGAGCGAGGTCGTCGTCATGTCCTCCGGCAACGCGACACGCTCGCCACTGTCCGCGCGCTTCGAGGCGCGATGGTCGGCGAGGCTCGCGAGCACGCCACCCGCCGCCATCCAGGCGGCCGCGGGCAGATTGACGAAGCCGCCGAACGATGACGCGTACGGAGAGGGCAGGATGGCGGCGTCCAGCAGGAAGTCGCCGATCTTTCCCGCGCGGCGCGTGGCCACGAACCGCCGCCAGCGCGCCGATGCGCGAATCGCCTTGCGCAGGATCTCGGTCACGAGCCCGATCGCAAGGCCGATCCATACGGCCAGCCGCTGATACGGCCGGTCTTCGGTCATGCTGCGCAGCGCGCCGACGATCTTGTACGTCATGGCCGAGGTCCAGCGCGCGGGCTGCTGATCGGCGGGCAGCACGGTCTGGTCGAGCCGCAGCACGGGATACGCGCCCATGAACAGGCGCGCGAGCCAGACCGCGAGCAGCGCGCCGACCACGATGCCCGCCACCTGATAGCCGAACTGGATCACGCGGTCCGTGCCGAGCCGCCAGCCGGTCGAGCGATCCTGCTGCATGTCGGACGCGACGGAGGTGGATACCAGTAGGACCGTGGCCGCGATCAGGCCCACGTGCGGCTGGTGCAGTCCCATGGCCGCCATCAGGATCACGGTCAGCACGAACGCCGACGAGATCGGGTTCTGATCGACCATGCCGACCGAGATACCGTTGACGAGCGCGAACAGCAGCACCAGCAGCACCGCCATCAGCTGGTAGCCGAGCGGCTGACCGAACCAGACCATGCCCGCCACGACTACGGCGAGGCCCCACACGACGACCCATGGCACGACCCACGTCAGGGACGGCGATGTCCGCGAGGCCGCATGCGCCGCCAGATCGAGCGGTGGCCCGCTGCGCGAGCGCCATGCGCGGGCCAGCAGCAGCGACACATCGACTGCCGCGGCGCCCATGATCATGCCAAGCGCAATCAGGAACGTGATCTTGCGATAGGGATCGCCGGGCGCAAGCCACCCGATCGATACGAAGAACGGCGTCAGCAGCCAGCCCGCGAGCCCGCCGACGAGCGCCGCCAGGCCGATGCGCGCGCCGACGATCATGCCCGCGCCGAACGTCGAGGCGGACAGGTCGATCGCGCCGAGGAACGCCACACGCGATGCGCCGATGCCGCACAACACGCCCAGCCCCATTCCGCCCGCGAGCCGCGCGATCGAGCGCCGCAACAGCACGGGATCGGTCAGCGCGCGCAGGATATTGGCCACCGCGAGTCCCGACGGAAAGGTCAGCTGCATGCGGTCCACGAGCAACGGGGTGTAGAGCATGCCCACGCCCACACCATACATGCCGATGCACAGCATGTAGGCCACCAGCTGCCAGAGCGGCGGCTCGGCCAGACCCATCCACCCCATCGCCTGGATGATCACCGCCATGCCGCCCATGCCCGCCACCGACGCGGCGGCTGTCTGGATGTAATTCGCGCCGTGGCGGCCGGCCGCGCCATATCCGACGGTCACCGCGGAGCCGAGAATGCCGGCAAGCACCTGCCCGCCGACGAAGAACCCGAGCGAGAAGTTCATATACGCCGCCGCCACGCTGCCGAGCGGCCCGAGCACGAGCATGCCCGCGGCACCCAGCAGCAGGTGATAGCGCCAGCTATCGGGCGCGGGCAGCCAGCGCCAGCGGCCCGCGTCGGGCGGGGGCGCGACCGGCGATGGCGGAGCGGGAGGCAGCGGCGTCGAGGACATGCCCGCAAGCCTAGCGCGTCGGGCGCGCTTGCGATAGGCCGGCGCGGCCAAAGTGGGCCCGTAAGCGTACCCGTTTCTGCGTGGGCATTTCGCGCGCCATCCGTGGCGATGCGTACCCGTTTCTGCGTGCCATCCACCGGTCGATAATCGGGCAGCTATCACACGTCCGACAAGCATCTTCATCGTCGGAAGGCTAGAATGGCGCGTCAGTTTTTCTTCCCATCGCCTCGCCCCTGCCCGTCATGAAGCCCGCCCTGCTAATCCTGATTCAGCTGGATTCCGAGCACCTCGCCCGTATCGGCGAGCACTACGCGATCCGCTACGCCCCCACTACCGCCGGCCGCGTCGCCGAGATTGCCACGCACGGCCCAACGTTCCGCGCGGTGCTGACCAATGGCACGACGGGTCTCACGTCCGACGAGATCGATGCGATGCCGGAACTCGAACTGGTCTGCGCATTGGGCGCGGGTTACGAGAATATCGACATCGCGCATGCCCGCGCGCGCGGCATCGCGGTCGGCAATGGCGCCGGCACCAACGACAGCTGCGTGGCCGATCATGCGATGGCGCTGCTGCTGGCCACCGTGCGCCGCGTGCCCACGCTCGACCGCGCCACGCGCGACGGCATCTGGCGCAACGCGCTGCCGCTGCCGCCGAACGTGTCGGGCAAGAAGCTCGGGATCATCGGCCTCGGCACGATCGGCCGCCGCATCGCGCAGCGCGGCGCCGCGTTCGACTGCGAGATCGGCTATCACAATCGCAAGCAGCGGCCCGACGCCAGCTACCGTTATTTCGATAACGTGAAGGCGTTGGCCGAATGGGCGGACTACCTGATCATCGCCACGCCGGGCGGTGCCGAGACGCGTCACCTCGTGAACACCGAAGTGCTGCGCGCGCTCGGCCCGCAGGGCTTCCTCGTCAATATCGCGCGCGGCAGCGTGGTCGATACCTCGGCGCTGGCCGATGCGCTGCAGGCCGGTGAAGTGGGCGGCGCGGGCCTCGACGTCTACGAGAGCGAACCGGCACCGCCGGTCGAGCTGTTCGATTGCCCGAACGTCGTGCTGACGCCGCACATGGCAGGATGGTCGCCCGAGGCGATCAACGCGTCCATCGAACAGTTCATCGAGAACGCCCGTTGCCATTTCGCGGGCGAGGCGCTCGTCGCGCCCGTCAACTGATCGTCACGGACTGATCGTCAATCCACGCGCGGCAGCGGAAACCTGATCCGCACGCGCAGGCCGGGCGCGGCGTCTTCGAGCGCCACGCTCGCGCCGTGCCGCTGCGCGATCTCCGCGACGATCGACAGCCCAAGTCCGCTGCCGCCGGTGGGCGCGTCGGGCAACCGATAGAAGCGGTCGAGCACCCGCGCGCGCTCGGCCGCCGGAATGCCGGGACCATTGTCCTCGACCACCAGATCGATCGAATCTCCACCCTCGCCCGCCCCGTTGGCGCGGCAAACGCGCACGTCCACGCGGCTGCCGCGCGGCACATAAAGCAGCGCGTTGTCCACGAGGTTGGTCAGCAGGATGCGCAAAGCATCGGCATCGCCCTGCACGTGCGCCACCACATCGTCGGCGGCTTCGAGGCCGAGGTCCACTTCCCGATCGATCGCGGCCTGGGACATGTCCGCCACCACGCGGCCGGCCAGCGCGCGCAGATCGACGGCATCGTGCACGGGCGCGGAAGCATTGGGCTCCTGCCGCGCGAGCGTGAGCAGTTGCGCCACCAGGTGCGTCAGCCGCTCGAGCCCCGCGCGCAACTGCGCCACCGCCTGCTGGCGCGATTCCGCGCTGTCCGCGCGCTCCACGAGCTGTGCCTGCAACTGCAGCGCCGTCAGCGGCGTGCGCAGCGCGTGCGCGGCATCGGCAACGAATGCGCGCTGCGTGTCGATGGCATGCGAGAGTCGCTCGAGCAGCTGGTTGAGCGCCGTAGCCACCGGCGCGATCTCGTCGGGCATCGGGCCCAGTGCGAGGGGGGTGAGCGTATTGGCATCGCGCGTGCGCACCTCGCTCGCAATCTGCCGCAGCGGCCGCAGCCCGCGGCCGACGGCGAGCCACACAAGCCAGCCCAGCAACGGCAACAGCAACAGCAGCGGCGCCACCGTGCGCAGCGCCATATGCGCGGCCAGCGTGCGCCGCGCGCTGAGCGGCTGGGCGATCTGCACGACCGCCGGGCCGAGCTGGACGCTATAGATGCGCCATTCGCCCTGATCGGTCCGCACGTTCGAGAATCCGAGTTCGGCGCGCGGCGGCAGCGCCGGATGGGCATGCGACAGATACAGGCTGCGGCCGGAACCGTCCCAGATATGGATGACGACGTCCTCGTCGCCGTGGAGCAGATCCGCGCCCGTGCCATCCGATGGGTCGAACGGCGGCGCGACGGGATTGCTGAACTGGCTCGGCAAAGCGGCGGCCACCTGCTTCATCTGGTAGTCGAACAGCGCATTGGCTTCCTGCCGCGCCTGGCCGTAGATCAGCGCGGTGGCAATCGCGATGCCCGCCAGCAGGCCGGCCGCGAGCCACCACAGCAACGTTCGCTGGATCGATCGCATCAGTCCGCGCTTCCTTCTTCAAGTTGCGGCACGAGATAGCCGACACCACGAATGTTCCGAATCAGCGCGGCGCCGAACTTCTTGCGCAGCGCGTGGATATACACCTCTACCGTATTGCTGCCGACTTCGTCGTCCCAGCCGTACAGGCGCTCCTGCAACTGCGGGACCGACCAGACCTTGCCCGGACGCGCCATCAGCGCGGAGAGCAGCGCGAACTCGCGCGCGGACAGCTTGACGGCCTCGCCCGCCTGCGTGACTTCCCGCGTAGATGGATTGACCACGATGTCGCCATAGCGCAGCACGGGCTCGGCACGGCCTTCCGCGCGCCGCGCCAGCGCATGCATGCGCGCCGCAAGCTCCTGCAGATCGAATGGCTTCACGAGGTAGTCGTCCGCCCCGGCGTTGAGCCCGGCCACGCGATCGGCCACGGCATCGCGCGCGGTCAGGATCAGCACCGGCGTGCGGTTATTCCGCGCCCGCAGCGCGCGCAGCACCTCGAGCCCGGACTTGCGCGGCAGACCGAGGTCGAGCAACACGAGGTCGTAGTGGCCGCCGTCCGCGCCCTGTCCGGACGCGGCATCGAGCCCGGACTCGCCGTCGCGCACCCAGTCGAGCGTAAAGCCCTCCTGACGCAGCGCGAGCTTCACGCTCTCGCCGATCATGGCGTCGTCTTCCACCAGCAGTACACGCATGTTCGGGACTTTCAGGAGCGTCGGGAGGGATCGCGGCGCATGCCGCCTTCGAGCCGGTCCGCCAGCGCGTGGGCCAGCCCCGGCAGCGCCGGATACTCGGACGTGATCACGTACACCGGGATATCGGCCAGGTATGCGCCCATGCGGCCCTTGGCGGCGAAGCGCTCGGCAAAGGGCGATGCGGCGAACGCCTCCACAAAGCGCGGCACGATGCCGCCACCGATATAGACGCCGCCGCGCGCGCCCAGCACGAGCGCGACATCGGCCGCGACCGAGCCGAGCAGGCCGCAGAACACGCGAAACGCGCGCTGGCAAAGCGGATCGCCGCGCTCGACGGCACCCTCCGTGACCTGGGCCGGCGAGAGGGGCGCGAGCAAAAGCGTACCCGTTTCTGCGGCAAGCGCGGCATGGATCTGGGACAGTCCCATGCCCGACAGCAGCCGCTCGGCCGACACGCGTCCATGCGCGGCGTGCGCCGCGCGCCATGCCACCCATTCGTCGTCGGTCACGGGCATGATCTCGATATGGCCGCCCTCCCCCGCCAGCGCCACGGCACCGCCGCCAGGCGCGGGCACGAGGCCCGAGACGCCGAGGCCCGTGCCCGGCCCGATCAGCGCGCGCGGCGCGGTGGCGACCGGCGTTCCCGCGCGCACGCGCACGAGCTCGCCATCGGGCAAATATGGCAATGCCAGCGCCAGCGACGTGAAATCGTTGATCGCGACAAGCGTGTCGAACCGGAGCGCGCGCCGCATCTCCTCGATCGAGAACGACCAGTTGTGGTTGGTCAGCTTGACGTGGTCGCCGGTCACGGGATTCGCCAACCCGATGGCCGCATGCCGCGGCTTGGCGACGGCCGCACCGGGCAGGCCGTCGAGGTAGTGCCGCGCGGCATCCTCGAGCGACGGATAGTCGGCCACCTTGAGCGCGGTGACGGGACCGATGCGCAATGGCGCGGTCTCCAGCGCAAAGCGCACGTTGGTACCGCCGACATCGGCAAGCAGGCGCGGATACGAATCGTGATGGGACGAGGTACGCGTCATCGGATCGGGTTCAGGTTCGGAAAACATCCACGCCGTGGCGATGCCGCGCGAGCACGAGGCTGACGGGCAGCGTTGGCGTGGGACCTTCGAGCGCCTGCGCGAGCACGGCCGCCTTCTTCTCGCCGGCGATCGACAGGAACGTGCGCTCGGCCGCGAGCAGCGCGGCAAGGTTCATGGTCACGCGCGCGTGCGGCGCGCTGGCCGGATGCGTGACGACGTAGCCCGGCTGCGGTTCGCTCAGCGCGATCTGCAATTCGGGCGCGTCGGCGAACAACGAGGCCGTGTGCCCGTCCTCGCCCATGCCGAGCACTACCACATCGGGCTGCTGGTACGCGGCGTTGAGGCGTTCGACCGCGCGCGCGGGCTGCATGGCCTCGGCCGCGTCGGCGATGACGGGCACGAACGCGGCCAGCGCCGCGGCCTCGCGCAGCAACGTATGACGCACGAGCGCGGCATTGCTGTCCGCATGGTCCGGCGGCACCGCGCGCTCGTCCACGAGCGTCACCGTGACGGCATCCCAGCGGATCGGCCGATAGCGCAGCCGCTCGAACATCGGCAGCGGCGACTTGCCGCCGGATACCGCGAGCACGGCCCAGCCCTTGGCCTGTATCACGAGTTCCAGCGCATGACTGACGGAGATCGCGAGCGACTCCGCCTGATCCATCACCGTGGGATGTTCGAACTGTCGCATGCGGTCTCCGTTAGGGTTCAGACTTCTTCGTGCCAGAGCGCGCCATCGCGCGACATCAGCGCCGACGATGCCGCGGGGCCCCAGGTACCCGCGGTATAGGGCTTGGGCGGAACCGAGCTTGCATCCCAGGTGTCGATGATCGGCTCTACCCAGCGCCATGCCTGCACCTGTTCGTCGCGGCGGACGAACAAACCCAGGCGGCCGCGGATGACATCGCGCAGCAGGCGCTCGTAGGCGCCAGCGCGGCGCACCTTGAACGAGTGCGCGAAATCGAGGTCGAGCGAGGTCGGGGTGAGCTCCAGCGTGTCGCCAGGCTGCTTGGCCAGGAAATACAGCCGGATGCTTTCCTCGGGCTGCAGCTGGATGACGAGCCGGTTCTGCGGCGACAGGGTCAGCGGCTTCGGGAAGATCGCGTGCGGCACGTCGCGGAAGTGGATCACGATCTCGGCCAGGCGCGACTGCATGCGCTTGCCCGTGCGCAGGTAGAACGGCACGCCTTCCCACCGCCAGTTGGCGATTTCCGCCTTGATCGCGACGAAGGTCTCCGTACGGCTGTCGGGCGCAATGCCCTGCTCCTGGAGGTAACCGGGCACCGGCTTGCCGCCGATGGCGCCTTCGCGGTACTGGCCGCGCACGGTCTTCTCCGCCACGTCCTGCGGCGTGATCGGCTTGAGCGCCTTCAGGATCTTGATCTTCTCGTCGCGGATGGCGTCTTCGGAGAGGCTGGCCGGCGGCTCCATGGCCACCATGCACAGCAGCTGCAGCAAATGATTCTGGACCATGTCGCGCAGCGCGCCGGTGCGGTCGTAGAAATCGCCGCGCGTCTCGACGCCGAGTTCCTCGGCGATCGTGATCTGCACGTCCTGCACCCATTCCCGCCGCCACAGCGGTTCGAACAGCGCGTTGCCGAAACGGATCGCCATCAGGTTCTGCACCGACTCCTTCCCGAGGTAGTGGTCGATACGATAGATCTGATCCTCGGTAAAGAACTGCGCGACGGCCGCGTTGATCGCCTCGTTGGAGTCGAGATCGTGCCCGAGCGGCTTTTCGAGGACGACGCGCACATTCGGCGTGTTGAGCTTCGTTCGGTGCAGCTGTTCGCAGATAGGCACGAACAGATGCGGCGCCGTGGCGAGGTAGCAGACCACCACCTCGGGGTTGCGCGAATGCACCTTCTCCGCGAGCGCGTCGAAATTGCCGGGCTGACGTGCATCCGCCTGCACATAACAGATGCGCTGCACGAACGAGGCCCAGTCCTCCGGCTTTGCCTGTCCAAGGGCCGGACGAACGGTTTCCTCGAGCGTGGCGATGTATTGCTCGGTCGTCTGCGCGTGGCTGCCGGTGGCGAGAATGCGCGACGCCGCGTGCATGCCACCGCAGCGATGCGCGTCGAAAAGGGCCGGCAACAGCTTACGCCGTGCCAGGTCACCGGTGCCGCCGAACAGCACCATGTCGAAATCGGGCAAGCTCACCCTGGACTCCTTGCGGGGGTTGTGCCGCCGCCGGTCCATGCTCACTCCCATGTCGCGCGCATGTCCCACTGGTGCGGCTGCATGGAGTGAGTGCCGGTCAGCGGCCAGGAAGTTCCGGACATGTTACGTGAGTCCCGGCGGGTTGGGCAGTGGACGTGCGCGGCACCGGCCCAGAGCGCGCCCCGAGCGTACCCGTTTCTGCGTGGCCGATCCGGGCAATGCACGCGTCAGTGCGCGCGTCAGTGCATCTCGATGGCATAGACGTAGCCATTGAGCCAGCACACGCGCGCCCGGCTGCCGGTGGCCTGCAGGAACATGGCCATCCGGACCAGATGATCGTACGCGTAGTTGCCGTACGCGCGCGTCGCGACCTGCCCGCCGACGCGCCGCCCGCCTTCCACCGTCAGCTCGACGAACATCGCCTGGTCGCTGTGATACCAGCCGCCCGCCGTCACGCGGGTAATGACGCCGACATCCTCCCAATACCCGCTGCCGCGGCAGTAGCCGTCCGTGCCCCACTTCGGGTACCCGTGGGATTCGAAGGTCTCGGCACGCGCTGACGACGTTGCCAGCAAGAGCGCCAGCAAGGGCAGACAGGCCGGAAACGCGCGGCCTAACAGGGTGTTTCGTTGCATTGTTCACCTCCGGGAAATAATCGAGGCAGTGCCGGACGGCGCTGCGCCTGCCACAGCATCACGCCGACCCCGGGGATTTCCTTTTGTCGTGCATCAAGTCGGCGCGACGCATATTTCCGAAATGTTTGGCCGGGTGTCGGCGCGCGCCCGACGGTGGCGCCGGCCCATTTGGGCTACGCTGAGAGTTCCCCGCATTGCAGGAGAACGACAATGCCCCGACATCCCGTGCTGGAACGGGTCACGGCCCGCATCGTGGCCCGCAGCGCCGCCACGCGCCAGGCGTACCTCGAACGCACACGCGCCATGGCCGGCCAGAAGGTCGAACGCGCCCAACTCTCGTGTACCAACCTTGCGCACGCGGTGGCCGCGATGCCCGACGAGGCCAAGATCCGCCTCAAGGCGCAGGAGCGCCCCAACCTCGCCATCGTGTCCGCGTACAACGACATGCTCTCGGCCCATCAGCCGCTGGCCGCGTATCCGCAATGGCTCAAGGAGGCCGCGCTCGAAGCGGGTGGCACCGCCCAGTTCGCCGGCGGCACGCCCGCCATGTGCGATGGCGTGACGCAGGGGCAGGACGGCATGGACCTGTCGCTGTTCTCGCGCGACGTCATCGCGATGGCCACGGCGGTCGCGCTATCGCATCAGATGTTCGACGGGGCGCTGTACCTCGGCGTCTGCGACAAGATCGTCCCCGGGCTGGTGATGGGTGCGCTCTCGTTCGGCCACCTGCCCGCCGTGTTCGTACCGGCCGGTCCGATGACCACGGGCATCGGCAACGAAGAGAAGGCCCGCATCCGCCAGCTGTTCGCGGAAGGCAAGATCGACCGCAAGGGGCTGCTCGAGGCCGAGACGAAGTCCTATCACGGGCCGGGCACCTGCACGTTCTACGGCACGGCCAACTCGAACCAGATGCTTATGGAGATCATGGGTCTGCATCTGCCCGGCACCGCGTTCATCAATCCCGGCACGCCGCTGCGCGAGGCGCTCACGCGCGAGTCCGCCCGGCAGGCGCTGCGCCTTGTCCACGGTGGCGAGCGTTATACGCCCGTCGCCGACGTGCTCGACGAGCGCGCCTTCGTCAACGGCATCGTCGGGCTGCTGGCAACGGGCGGCTCGACGAACCATACGCTCCATCTGATCGCGATGGCCCGCGTTGGCGGTATCCAGCTCACGTGGGACGACTTCGACGAGCTGTCCGCCGCGGTGCCGCTGCTGGCGCGCGTCTATCCGAACGGCAAGGCCGACGTGAACCAGTTCCAGGCCGCCGGTGGCCTCGGGCTCGTGATTCGCGGACTGCTGGCCGAAGGGCTGCTGCACGACGATGTCACGACCGTCGTCGGCCAGGGTCTCGACGCCTATACGCGCGAACCCGTCGTGCAGGACGGCCGCGTGCAATGGAAGGCGGGACCCGAGGCCTCGCTCGACGACGCGATCGTGCGCACGTTCGACCAGCCTTTCGCGCCAGATGGCGGCATCAAGGTGCTCGACGGCGCGCTGGGCCGCTGCGTGATCAAGACCTCGGCGGTCAAGCCCGAACATCAGGTCGTCGAGGCGCCGGCCATCGTCTTCACCACGCAGGACGACGTGCTTGCCGCGTTCAAGCGCGGCGAACTGGAGCGCGACTTCGTGGCAGTGCTGCCATGGCAGGGACCCGCTTCGTGCGGCATGCCCGAGTTGCACAAGCTCACCCCGACACTGACGCTGCTGCAGGACCGCGGCTTCCATGTCGCGCTCGTTACCGATGGGCGCATGTCGGGCGCATCGGGCAAGGTGCCCGCCGCCATCCACGTATGTCCCGAAGCGCTGAACGGTGGCGCGATCGGGCGCGTGCGCACCGGCGATATCGTGCGCGTCGACGCGCCGGCCGGTGTGCTCACCGTCAAGGTGGACGAGGCCGAATGGCAGGCGCGCAAACCGGAGCGGCCCGATCTATCCCGCAACTGGCACGGCGTGGGCCGCGACCTGTTCAGCGGTTTTCGCCGTCACGTGGGCACGGCGGAAACGGGGGCCTGCTCGCTGTTTGCCGATGAAGGCGCGGAAGCGGAGGCCGCGGCCACGCACGCAGAAATGGGTACGCCCGCGACTCAGAACGCCTGAAACATCAGGCCCGCGCAGTACGTGCGGGGAGGCATCGCGGAACCGATGTCCCGCCTGCGGCGAAGGTCGCCGCTGGTCCTGTCGGGCAGTGGCAAGCCCTGCCCCGCCGAGGCCGACGGGCCCTCGCAGTCCGATGCGTCGGCCGACACGTTCGCCGGCGCGTCGGCCCTCTCAGCGCCCCCCTCGGCGCCCCCCTCGGCGCCCCTCTGATCCGCTCGGTCATCCGCTCGGTCATCCGCTCTGTCCCCGCCGCTCTCGCCAGCCTGCAGCGGCTGCGGCTCGCCCACACGGAGCACACGCGTCTCCGGATCACGCGTCACGCGATGCACGCGCACGACCATATACCCGGGAATGGGCGCCGATCGCAGCAGCGGCTGCAGCAAGCGATCGAACAGCGAGGCGGACGCATCCGTGAGCGGGTCGTACCAGAGGCCCGGCGCGGCGAGGTCGCTCTCCGGAATCGCAATTTCGTAGATATAGCCTGGCGCATCCGGCTGCGCGGGCAGGACCGCGTTGGCATCCTGCCACGCGGCCTCGTAGCGGCGTGTCACGTAGGTATATCGGTCGTACGGCGCGCCGCTCCAGCGCAGCCCGCGGCGGTCGTGCGGATTGCCCGACAGCCCCTGTCCGGCGACGAGCGCCGGCGGGCGCATGTCGAACCGGTAGGCAACGGTCGGACGCGGCAGATAGGAGCGAAACCCCGAGCCCCGCACCTGGTCGGGATCGCCGGACGCTCGCCGGCAGACACTCTTGCACTGGCCGGCTTCCGCTTCGGCCGGAACCGACGAGACGAACGAGGACAGCAGCGCGACGACAAGCGGACGAGGGATACGCACGATCTTCTCCGGCGGGACCAACGTGCCAAGATTGACCCCGATCCCGCGTGCGGACCTTGCGCCCGCGCAAACAGTTCGCACGCAGTTCGCAAACAGTTCGCACGCAGCATCCCGCCGCGCGCGTGTACGCGACTAGCCGGCGCCGCGCCTTGCCAGCGCATCGTACGGTTGCGGACCGCTCCGATGCGGCGCCTCGGCGCGCTTGCGCGTCTCCGCCTGCGGCGCCTCGCCGACGGGCGCCCTCACCTCCTGGACCGGCACGGCGATCTCGCAGCCGGCCGCATTCAGCACGGATCGCAGTTTGCCGAAGAACGCGTATTGCACACTCCAGAAGTCCGCATTCGACGTCCAGTAGCGCGCATCGAGCGTGATGCCGCGATCGGTGTACCGCACGACCATGACCTCCGATTTCGGCTCGGCCAGCAGCCTCGGCTCGGCATCGAGCATGCGGCGCAGCGCTTCGAGGCCCTGCGGCACGTCGCTGTCGAACGTGACCGTGACCTCGATGTCCATGCGACGCGTCATGTTCTCGCTGTAGTTCGTGATCGCGCTCCCCCAGATCTTGCTGTTGGGCACGCGCAGGCAAACGCCGTCGAACGTGGTCAGCTCGGTCATGAACAATCCGGTCTCGCGGACCGTACCGGCCACGCCCTGCGCGTCGATGTACTGGCCCACGCGGAACGGCCGCAGCAGCACGAGCATGATGCCCGCGGCAATGTTCTGCAGCGTCCCTTGCAGCGCGAGGCCGATGGCAAGGCCGGCGGCGCCGAGCATCGCGATGATGCTGGCGGTCTGCACGCCGAATTGCGAGAGCACGAGCACGACGGTGATGACGCGCACGACCCATTGCGCGACGCTGGCCAGCATCGGGCGCAGCGTGTCATCGACGTGCGTGTGCTGCAGCGTGCGGCGAATCGCCTGCGCGGCGCGCGCGGCCAGCCACCAGCCGCCCATGAGTATGGCCAGCGCGGCGAGGCAATTGAGGCCCTGACTGATCGCGAATTGCGTCAGATAGGCCCAGGCGGCCTGGACCTTGTCGGCATCGAGGAAAGACATGTTCATGCGGCGGACTCCGGAAAATCGACTCCGGTCCACCTTGCGAACGGCGTGCCAGCGTGTATCGCCGGCCGCGTGCCGTTCCCGGCGCAGCGGGGCCGGCGACGCCAAAGCGTACCCGTTTCTGCGTGCAGGAAGGGGCATGCCGCGCGCCTGTGAGATATCGCCAACGCGCACACGGGCGCAAAGGGTGCGGTCGGTGTGGGTAGGCGTTACAAGACGGGAAGCGCACGCCGTGCAAATCCTTCACTCACGCAGAAACGGGTACGCTTTGGCGAATCGGGGAGATCGCGCGCGCCAGTCCGGCACGCGCGCGGCGACGTTCAGCGGGCGTGCCCCGTCTGCTCGTGCAGGCGGTCGCGCGAGGCGAGCGCCGGAAACAGGCGCATCCAGGCCCCCACGACGAGGATCGTGCCGATACCGCCGAGCAGCACCGCGCCCACGGGCCCAAGCCACGCCGCGGTGACGCCCGACTCGAACTCGCCCAGCTGATTCGATGCGCCGATGAACACGGAGTTGACCGCGCCCACCCGCCCACGCATATCGTCGGGTGTGTCGAGCTGAACGAGCGTCTGGCGCACGACCACGCTGATCATGTCGGACGCCCCGAGCACGACGAGCGCGCCCATCGACAGCGGCAGCCAGCTCGAGATACCGAACACCATCGTCGCGGCACCGAACAGCGCCACCGCGCCGAACATCACGCGGCCGACACGGCGGTTGAGCGGATGCCGCGACAGCCAGAGCGCCATGACGAGCGCACCGATGGCCGGCGAGGAACGCAGCAGGCCGAGGCCCCAGGCATCGGTATGCAGGATGTCGCGCGCATAGATTGGCAGCAGCGCCGTGGCGCCGCCGAGCAGTACCGCGAACATGTCCAGCGACACCGCGCCGAGCAGGGTCGGATGGCTGCGGATGTACGAGAAGCCCGCGAACAGCGTCTTGATCGAGACGGGCGCGGTGGACCGCGCCGCAACCTGCCGCAGCTTCAGCGAGGCGACGAGCCCGGCGGCGACGGCGAACAGTACGCCCGCGATCGAATACACGACGCCGGGCCCCGCGACATACGCAAACCCGCCCATCGCCGGGCCGATGATGATCGCGGTCTGCGCGGCCGAACTCGCAAGCGCCACCGCGCGCGGCAATGCCTGCGGCGTGACCACACTGGGCAGCAGCGCCTGCAGCGTGGGCGTCTCGAACGCGCGGCACGCGCCCATCAGCGCGACGAAGACGAAGATGTAGTCGCGGTTGATCCATCCCGTGAAGCTCGCGGCCGCCATGCAGATCGCGAGCACGGCCTCGAGTCCCTGGCAGGTACGCACGATCACGCGCCGGTCGAACCGGTCGGCCACGTGGCCGGACATCAGGATCAGCACGATCGACGGCAGGAACTGCACGAGCCCGACCATGCCGAGCATGAACGCGTCGCGCGTCAGGTCGTACATCTGCCAGCCCACGGCAACGGTGACGACCTGGTACGCGATGGTGGTGCACAGGCGCGCGAACCAGTAATGACGGAAGGCGGGATCGCGGGAAACGGACTCCGGCGCGTCGGCCGGAAGCGGGGCTGCGGTGGACATGAACGGGAAGGGGCGGGGCCGGCGGCGCTTGCGCGCACGCCGCAAAGTCGGCAATTTTAGCCGACCGCCCTCGCGCCGGGGCGGGCGTCATGTATCAGCATCGATACATGACGTCATAGTGCCTGATAAGGCACTTTAAAGCGGGATTTAGACGATCTCTCGCGTCTCGAGGAACTGCAGGTTCGGAAAGCGCTCCTGCGTGAGCCGCAGGTTCACCATGCTCGGTGCCAGATAGACATGGTCGCCCGCGCCGTCGAGCGCAACGTTATGGCCTGCCTTGTCGATGAGCTTCTCGATCTCGGCCGCGTCGCCCTTGAGCCAGCGCGCCGTGGCGCACTCGTGCGATTCGAAGATCGCGTCCACGCCGTACTCGTGCTCGAGCCGGTGCGCCACCACGTCGAACTGCAGGATACCGACCGCGCCGAGCACCAGTTCGTTGGAACCAAGCGGGCGGAACATCTGCGTGGCGCCTTCCTCGGCCAGCTGCTGCAAACCCTTCTGCAGCTGCTTGACCTTGAGCGGGTTGTTCAGCCGCGCGCGGCGGAAGAATTCCGGCGCGAACGACGGAATGCCCGTGAACTTCAGGCCTTCGCCCTCGGTGAACACATCCCCAAGCCGGATCGTGCCGTGGTTGGGCACGCCGATGATGTCGCCGGCGAACGCTTCCTCGGTCGTATTGCGATCCTGTGCCATGAACGTAATGGCATTGTTGATCGCCACGGTCTTGCCGGCCGAGACGTGCAGCAGCTTCATGCCACGGTCGAAGCGGCCCGAGCACACCCGCACGAACGCGATGCGGTCGCGATGGCGCGGGTCCATGTTCGCCTGGATCTTGAACACGAAGCCCGTGAACTTCGGCTCCTCCGGCTCCACCACGCGCGATTCGGTATTGCGCGCGAGCGGCGGCGGCGAGAGTTCGCACAGCGCGTCGAGCAGCGACTGCACGCCAAAGTTGTTGATGGCCGAGCCGAAGTACACGGGGGTCTGCTTGCCCGAGAGAAACGCTTCCTTGTCGAAGGTGTGCGAGGCACCGCGCACGAGTTCGACCTCGATGCGCAATTCGTCGGCCTGCGACCCCAGCAAGCGGTCCAGTTCGGGATTGTCGAGGCCATCGACGATGGCGGCCGTTCCCTTTTCGCCGCGCGGGTCGAACAGCTGCACCTTGTCGTCGATCAGGTGGTACACGCCGCGGAACGCCTTGCCCATGCCGATCGGCCAGGTCATCGGCGCGCACTGGATCTTCAGCACATCCTCGATTTCATCGAGCAGCTCGATCGGCGAGCGGCCCTCGCGGTCCAGCTTGTTGATGAACGTGAGAATCGGCGTATCGCGCAGCCGGCAGACATTCAGCAGCTTGATCGTCTGCGCTTCCACGCCGTTCACCGAATCGATCACCATCACGGCCGAGTCGACCGCCGTCAGCGTGCGGTAGGTGTCTTCCGAGAAGTCCTCGTGGCCCGGCGTGTCCAGCAGGTTCACGATGTTTTCGTCCACGTCCGGACGCGACCGGTACGGGAACTGCATGACCGAGGACGTCACGGAAATGCCGCGCTGTTTCTCGAGCTCCATCCAGTCGGAGGTGGCATGCCGGTCCGCCTTGCGCGCGCGGACCTCGCCCGCGACCTGGATCGCGCCACCGAACCACAGCAGCTTTTCGGTGAGGGTGGTCTTGCCCGCGTCCGGGTGGGAGATGATGGCAAATGTGCGACGACGCGCAATTTCGGATACGAGCGAGCTCACGGCAGGGGGATCAGGAGGGACTGAAACAGGAAAGGGCGCTATTTTACCGGTTCGCGGGTCCGGCGGGCGTGCCGGGTCCCGCGGGCCCTCCCGGATACGTCCCGGGATGCGCCGGATCCTTCCCCCGCAGGCTGCCGAACTGGAGCGCGTACTGCCGGGTCAGTTCGGCCCCGAAGAAGAAAATCTGGGCCGAATAGTAGATCCACAGCATCAGCGCCACGACCGAACCCGCGGCGCCATACGACGACGCCACCGCGCTGTTGCCCAGATAGATGCCGATCAGCCGCTTGCCGACCGAGAACAGCAGCGCCGTGATGATCGCGCCCATGATCACGTCGCGCCAGGCGATGCGTGCGTTGGGCAGCATCTTGAAGATCACCGCGAACAACATGGTGACCACCGCGAAGGAAAACGTGGCGGAGATCACCTCCGCCACCGGCGCGAACCATGACGCGGTCCACATCTGGCCCCAGAAACGGTCCACCACGGCCAGCGCCGCATTGACCACGAGCGAGACCAGCAGCATGAAGGCCAGCGCCAGGACCACGCTGAACGAGAGCAGCCGGGCGCGCAGCAGCGTTTTCCAGCCGGCTCCGAGTGGCGGCGGGGCTTTCCAGATATCGTCCAGGCTGCTCTTGAGCTCGGCGAACGCGCTCGTGGCGCCCACGAACAGCACGCCGAATGCGATGACCGCAGCCACGCCGCTGCCGCCCGCGCGATGCGTGGCCGCCAGAATGCCCTGAATCGCCGTCGCACCCTGCTCGCCGACCAGCCCGTTGATCTGCGCAAAGATCTCGCCGCGCGCCGCCTCGGCGCCGAAGAACAGCCCGGCGATCGAGATCACGAGCACGAGAATCGGCGCGAGCGAGAACAGCATGTAGAACGAGAGCGCCGCGCCCTTGCTGGCCGCGCGATGATCGAGCCAGTCGCGGACGGCCGCGACGACCACGCGCACCGTGCGCGCGCCGGTGTGCCGGTCGGGCAGCCAGCGCCCGCGCCGCGGGGACGGCGGCGACGCGGGTGGCGGCGTGTGTGGCGGAGAGGGGGGCGAAGATGGCGTGTCAGTCTGTCCCATGCGGTGTGCCGTTCCGAAGATGCCTTGCGTTCATGATACTGCCCATCCCGGTCACGGGCGGGCGGCGCCGACTCGACCTGCTAGAGTGAATCCATGGGCCCGGCGGCACGGCGTGACGACACCGCCGGCCATCCGGCCGCCAATGGAGACTTTTCGTGAATTGCACAACTCATGCCGGGCGCTTGCCTGTGCTCGCGCTTGCGGCCTGCCTGCTCGCGCTCGCGGGCTGCGACAAGAGCCAGCCCGGACCCGGCCCGAAGCCGATTTCCGGCACGGCCCCCGCGCCTGCCGCCAGCGCACCCGCCGCCCCCCGCTAGGGTCGGCCCGTTTCGGCAGGCGTACCCGTTTCTGCGTCAAACGCATGTTTCAGCAATGCAACCGGATGCACGGCCATCCACCGGCGTCGTGCGCGCTCAGGCTGCACATCGCATGCGATGCGAGCGACCACTATTGTTGTAAGGCTTGCTCGGCATACCCACAAGGGCGTTGGTGACGGGCATTGCCGGGCGCGCGCGGTGCTAAATCTTGCCGGCGACGGCCGCCTGCCTCCCCTCCGTGGGGCACGCACACGGCCCCGGCTGGCGCCCCCCGCATTTTCATCGGGCGAACACAACGCGCGGGCGTTTGACGATTTGCGTAACAGGCGCGAAACCGATCGCGGCGCGAAACCGATCGATACCGCGCCCGATTCGCGCCGCGCGCGGCGAATCCCGCGCCCCGCAAGCGCTTCCGGGCATTGGCACGCTTGTCGCTCTGCAAGGGCAGGGAGAAGTCACGAGTCAACAATCAATAGAACGCAGAGGACACTGCCATGCGTCATCCGCCCGCGCGTATGACGGCCCGCAGGCGATCCTATCGACTGGCCGGTCCGCCGCCGTCGGTACAGGATCTGCTGTCGCCGCCATTGCTGCCGTTTCCCCATGCTCCGAGACATCCGTCGCCATTCTGCGCCGCGTCCAGCCGTGTGCTGGCGGCGCACGCGAGCCGCATGCGCCCCGCGAAATAGCGATCGGGAGATTTACGTGCTCCGTCCCCCGGCGGGCACTTTTTTTCCAGCGAGGGAGGGAGCCATCATGAATGCCAGAGTCTTCGCCGCCGCGGCGCTGGTCCTGCTCTCCACCGCGGCGATGTCCGCGCTGGCGGGCAGCTATTCGTACTTCGATCGCGGCGATGCGATCAATCCGAACAGCCACGCCGCCGTGAGCAACGATATCTACGTGCGCAGCTTCGGCTGGGCGTGGGGAGAGGTGAAGTATGGCCGGGACGAGCAGCCGCCCGGCGGCGATCGGCAGGCGCGCGAGAGCGTGCTGGACCCGCGCGATCTCCCGCCCGGCCACGCCGCGCCACAGAACAACGCACAGCCGCGCCAGCCGCGCGGCAAGATCAGCATGAACCTCGCGGTGCGGATGCCCGACGACGGACCTGGCGGCGCGCCCGGTGTCGCCACGCGGCCGCGAGTGACGGAGCGCTAGTCCACCGCCGCGGCAACGCACGGTGGTGGTTGACCCGGGAGGCCGGCGAGCGGACGTCGCCGGCTTCCCGGTAGCGCCAGGGTGGCGCCGCTTATGACACGCTCACGACTCGCTGACAGTCGCGCTCGCCTGCATGTCCACGCGGATGTTGTGCTTGTGCATGAGGCGGTACAAGGTCACGCGCGAGACATTGAGTTCACGCGCGGCCGGCACGACGTGGAAGCCGTGGCTGGCCATCACGGTGCGGATGGCCTCGCGCTCGGCCTCCTCGCGAATGGCATCGAGCGTCTTGCGAGGCAGCTCCGCGCCGCCATGCAGCTGCAGGTCGTCGGCCGTGATCTTGCGATTGTCGGTCATGACGATCGCGCGGCGTACCCGATTGATGAGCTCCCGCACATTGCCGGGCCACGTGTACTGCATCATGGCCTGCGTCGCGCACGCGGAGAATCCGCGAATGCGGCGGTGCGCCTCGTGACCGTGCTCGGCCAGCACGGCGTTAGCCAGCAGCAGGATGTCCTCGCCGCGCTCGCGCAGCGGCGGAATCGTCAGCGTCAGCACGCACAGCCGGTGGAACAGGTCGGCGCGGAACCGGCCGTCGGCCTGCGCCGCGACGAGGTCCACGTGGGTGGCCGAGATGATGCGCAGGTCGAGCGGAATCGACTGGTGCCCGCCGAGCCGCGTGATCGTCCCCTGCTGCAGAAAGCGCAGCAGCGCCACCTGGCTCTCGAGCGGCAGGTCGCCGATCTCGTCGAGGAACAGCGTGCCGCCCTGCGCCTGCTCGATCCAGCCGATCTTGCGCTGGTTCGCGCCGGTGAACGCGCCTTTCTCGTAGCCGAACAGTTCCGACTGCACGAGGTGCGAAGGAATCGCGCCGCAATTGATCGCGACAAACGGACCCTTGCGTCGGTTCGACGACTCGTGGATCGCCTGCGCGGCCAGTTCCTTGCCCGTGCCGGACTCGCCGGAAATGAACACCGGTGCGTCGTTGTGCGCCACCTTCGCCAGCGAACGGAACATCATCCGCATGGCGGCGCACTCGCCGATCATCGGCCCGTGCGCGGCATGTTCCACCACGCGCGCGCCATGCAGGCACGCCATGCCGTGCGCGTGCTTGAGGGTGTAGAGCAGCTCGTCGAACGAGAAAGGGGTACGCACGTAGTCCACGCAGTAATCGCGGATCAGCCGCCGCACGCGCTCGTCCTCGAGCATCGCGGTCGACGTGATCGCCACCCACATCACATGCAGATGCTGCAGGCCCTGCTCGAGCTGATTGAGTTCCGCGTCGGTATAGGTGGCCTGCAGGTCGATGATGCCGGCCATCGGTGCGCTGCCGCGCACCACGCGTTCGAGATCGCGCACCTGCTGGACGCGCCGGATCTCCCATCCGGAGCCAAACTGGTTCGCGCTGAAACCAAAGTCTTCATACCTCGACACGAGCACGATCTGTGCGGAGCGTGTCGACGCCTTGCACAGTCGGTCCATGACGTTCTCCCTGACGTTGGGCTTCTTGTTGATGACGGCGGCCATGTCTTCCGCCGGCGAGAGATGCGCTCCCGCACGCAACGTTGGGATCACGGTCTGGACGGACTGCGGGATTGTTCGTCGAGGACGCTGCGATAGTCGCGTCCCGATTGGAGTTCCTCCCGGATGCGCCGCCGGACCATGTCCTTTTCCCGCATGAGTTCCACGCTGGGCGCTTCCGGGGTCTGGCCCGAGTACTGCATGTAGAGGGCCTTGTAGGTCAGCTGGCTCAGGATCCATTCCTGCAGCAGCTTGCGCTGGCGCACGACCTCGACGGCGAGAAGCCGGTGCCGGTTCAGCAAGCCTTCGACGGCGCCCCGCATGCGCGGCGAGAGGTCCGGTTCTTCCGCGAGCATCGCCGCGAGATCCGCTAGCGTGTGTTCCTCGTGCCCGTTGTCCTGCCCTTGGTCTCTTATTGCGATATCGCCTGCGGATGCCGCCGCTTCTCCCAGCGCAGCCCAGGCGCGATGTATGGATTGGTTGGCGGATTCACTGATGGGCCCGATGTCGGGACGCCGGATCTCTCCTGCGGTCATGATCTGTTCCCCGTTGAACAACACCCCCGGCACTGCATGCTCGCGAACGCGGTTCGCGCCTACCACTTGCTGTCTGGTTTTTTGGCTAACTGTCTGGCTGGCGCGCGTCGCGGCGCGCTCTGCGCTTTGTCGTTTCTGTCGCGATGTTTCTGGTGGCGAAGTCGTCTTCTATCGTCGTCCAGCGACGTGATGATGCGGACGATCTGTCCATGCAAAGGAATGTCTGACCCATTCCGGAAAAGACCCGCGCGACATATGCGGAGTCAAGAAAGGGCGCTCCTACGCGCCCTTCTCTGCCACGCATCTAGTTGAGTGCATTTGTGCCCGTTTGTCCAGCCCGGTGTGCCTGCTTTCAGCCTTATCTCATTCTTTTGTATGAGAGCGAAACGCCGCTTCGCAACACGGCCTTAAGGTAAATGAGCACTTACATTTGGCCATTCGGCACATTCCTTATCGCATCTGTGTCGCATCTGGCGTGACGCAGAAACGGGTACGGTCGACCTCTGTCGGCGCCTGCGCCCGCAGCGCAGAAACGGGTACGCTCGGGCGCTGGCGCGAGGGTGTCAGTGACCCGGCAGATAGTAGAACTTGAACACGAAGACGATCGCGATGATCCAGACGATGACGGGCACTTCCTTCGCGCGTCCGGTCAGCAGCTTGAGCGCCGCGTACGTGATGAAGCCGAAGGCCACACCGTTGGCGACGGAGTATGTGAACGGCATGCCCAGCGCCGTCAGTACGGCCGGCACGGCTTCGGTGACGTCGTTCCATTCGATATCGACGAGCTCGCGCAACATCAGGCACGACACGTAGAGCAGCGCGGGCGCGGTGGCATAGGCGGGAACGGTGCCCGCGAGCGGCGCCAGGAACAGGCACGCGAGGAACAACACCGCGACAGTGACGGCGGTCAGGCCCGTGCGCCCGCCCGCCTGTACGCCGGAAGCGCTTTCGATATAGGCCGTGGTGGACGACGTGCCCAGCAGCGAGCCCGCCATGATCGCGGTGCTGTCGGCCATCAACGCCTTGTTCAGGCGGTTCATCTTGCCGGCCTTGAGCAGTCCCGCGCGATTGGCCACGCCCATCAGTGTGCCGGTCGCGTCGAACAGTTCCACGAGGAAGAATACAAGCACGACGTTGATGATGCCGATGGACAGCGCGCCCGAGATATCGAGCTTGAACAGCGTGGGCGCCAGCGACGGCGGCATGGACACGATGCCGTGGAATGCATTGCCGCCGAAGACGAAGCTCAATATCGTCGTGAACAGAATGCCGATCAGGATTGCACCCTTCACGCGCAGGCGCTCGAGCGCGACGATCGCAAGAAAGCCGACGATCGCCAGCACGGCGGCAGGTTGATGGAGGTCGCCGAGCGTGACCATGGTGACCGGACTGGCGGTGATGATGCCGGCGTTCTTCAGCGCGATGATGGCGAGGAACAGACCGATGCCCGCGGTAATGGCCACGCGAATGGCATGCGGAATGCCGTTGACGATCATCTCGCGGATGCGCACGAGCGTCACGAGAAGAAACAGGCAGCCCGAGATAAAGACGGCGCCCAGCGCCGCTTCCCATGGCAGGCCCATGCCCTTGACCACCGCGTACGCGAAGTATGCGTTCAGGCCCATGCCGGGCGCCATGCCGATGGGATAGTTGGCGTACAGCCCCATGATCAGCGTGCCGATCGCGGCGGCCACGCACGTGGCGACGAAGACCGCGTCCTTCGGCACGCCGGCATCGCCGAGGATGCTCGGATTGACGAAGATGATGTACGCCATGGTCAGGAACGTCGTGATCCCTGCAAGCAGTTCCGTCCGGACATTGGTGTCATGTTCGCGCAGCCGGAACCATCGTTCGATCCAGGACGATGAAGCGTGGGACGCATCCGGTGTCGGGGGCGCGGAAAGGGGCATGGGTTGGCTCCGGTTCTTGTTGGTCGCGTTCTGGCGGACGCGCGGTGACGATTGCGTTGCACTGACAATAGCAACGAACGTGCGCACGGGCGAGGTGCGCACGCAAACGAAAAGGGCGCAATCATCCCATGGGTGGAGCGTGGCGGCACCATTCGATGTCGGGAATCACCCTACCTTGACGCTCCGGGGCATCCCTCGTATAAAATGCCCGGCAGATTCAAGCGACGAGGCAACAGCGCATTCGTTTGCCACCGTCTTGGTATTTCGGTTGTCCATGGTGTCCTTTCCTTGAGTTGGCAGTACGGTGGCAAATGCGCCATCGATTTCTTCATTTATTTATTTGGAAAGCAATACCATGTCCGCTCAAACCGGTATCGTGAAGTGGTTCAACGACGCAAAGGGCTTTGGTTTCATCAAGCCGGACGCCGGCGGCGACGACCTGTTCGCCCACTTCTCGGAAGTCCGCGTGGAAGGTTTCAAGTCGCTGCAGGAAAACCAGCGCGTGTCGTTCGAAGTCAAGAACGGCCCGAAGGGTCTGCAAGCCGCGAACATCACGCCGATCTAAGTCGCCGTTCATTCGGTGCCCACCGGGCACCGGGGAACACGGAAAACCCTGCCCTGGCGGCAGGGTTTTTTTTCGTCCCGATGTTCCTCCACGGAGGCTGACGCCTCCACCCGCAGAAACGGGTTCGCTTTTCTCCCGCCAGCCGCCCCGCGCCCCGTTTTTCCCACCCCCGCGCCCGCGCAGAAACGGGTACGCCCCCGGCTTGAGGCCGTCGCCCGCGCGCGTTGGCGTGGCACAACACGCCACCCCGGCACCGTCAAATATCGTTAGCAGAAATGGGTACGCCCCGCTCCGTGCGCGCCACGCAGAATCGGGTACGCTTTGGCGCCCCAACGCCGCTGGCCGGCCTGTGGGCAACGTTATCCACGCAGATTCGGGTACGAAAGCGGTCGCGCGGGCCCCCGAAAACATCGTCGGCGGGCCCTGCGCAGAAACGGGTACGCTCCCGCAGCCAGGTTGGTGCACCGCGTCGACGCAGAATCGGGTACGCCAGCTTCCGGGAGGGGGTACGCCAGGGCCGTATACGTCGAGGTATACCGACGGCGAATCCGTAAACGTCGCGCAGAAACGGGTACGCGGTCGACGATGCGTATCCCGTTTACGTCGGTATACAGTGAGCGCTGGCTCGTCCGGAACCCTCGCGTATACGTATACGTCGTCGCCACAGCGTGAAATCCACCTCCGAAAGTTACGCAGAAGTAGGTACGCTTTGCAAATTTCGGGCGGCGAATTGTTGCGCAGAAACGGGTACGCTTTGGCCTGCGGACCGCCCGGGTGCTGGATTTCGCAGAATTGGGTACGCCGCAGAAACAGGTACGCTTCAGGTGCATGCGGGGCCTCAACCTCGTCGACGCAGAAGTAGGTACGCTCCGCGACGGTGCCGGCGCAGAAACGGGTACGCTTTGCCCGCAGGCAGGCGGCGTACGGCCCCAAAACGTACTCGATTCTGCGTGGATAACCACGATTCGGCACGCTGGGTGCGCTGACAGCCGGCCGCGTGGATGACACGGCGCAGAATCGGGTACGCTTTTTCCCCTGAAACTGTGGAAAAGCCTGTGGAATCACGGAGTTATCCCCGCTGAATCGGGTTCGGGGAAAGCGCTGAAACGGGTTCGCTCTTGCGCAGATTCGGGTTCGGGCCTACGCAGAAACGAGTACGGATGCGCGCAGAATCGGGTACGGAGAGGTCGACTTTAGGCTTTGAAATCAAGCACGTATACGTCGCGTATACGGTTTACAAGTAGTTAACCCGTATCGGTATCGTTTACTTGTAGCTGATGTGCAGCCAACCGTGGACAACCCTCCCGGGTTGCCCACCGTGTGCCTGCCATCCAGCGACCATTGAGAGCCCCGATGGGCCCAACACAACGGGCCTGCGGGAAAATCCTTCGCGTACCCGTTTCTGCGTGACAAGAAGAAATGCTTCGCGTACAAAGGCGGGTAACTTGAAGCACGTCCCTTATGGCCATCAAACGCTCCCTTGCCACTGAAACGGACACCGCGACGAGGGACTCCGCTGCGGGAGAAGCCTCCGTGGTGGGTCGCTCCGCCGGAAACCGCTCCGTCCTCGACCTGGATCGCGAGCCGTCCCGAATCATCGTTCCCGGTAACGAGAACGCCCTGGTTCCGTCCGAGAAATTCCAGCGCCTGTTCGATGAAGCCCAGGCCATGGAACGCGAGGATGCATGGCAAAGCGGTGAAGTCGGCTTTCTGAGCCGGGCGAGCGTGCAGGTCACGCTGCCGTATCGCGCGCCCAAGGGCGCGCCGCCCGTGTGGACGCGCACCAGCGGCAATATCTCGCTGATGATCCAGCCCGGCTATTTCACGCAGCAGCGGTCGGAACGCGCGTCGAATGGCCGGCAGAAGCTGGTCTCCGAGACCGTCTCCCTTGGCTACCCGTATGGGTCGTATCCGCGCCTGATGCTGGCATGGATCGGCAAGGAGATCATGGCGAAGAAGAAGCGGGGCGAGTTCACGGGAACCGTGGAGGACCGCCGTATTTCGCTCGGCAACTCGCTGTCGGAGTTCATGTACAACCTCGGTATTCCGATGGCGACTGGCGGCAAGCGCGGCACGATGACCCTCGTCCGTCAGCAGATGATCCGTCTGTTCTCGGCCACGATCGCCATCGTGCAGAACAAGTCGACGCCGAGCCAGAACCAGAATCCGAACCATGAACCGCTGGCGATCGATCGTGTGGGCTATCTGCTTGCCGATCAGCTGTCGACCTGGTGGGATCCGATGCAGCCGGGGCAGGGCTCGATGTTCGAGAGTTTTGTGGTGCTGTCGGAGCCGTTCTTCAACGAGCTCGTGAACCGGCCGGTGCCGGTCGATATGCGCGCGCTGAAGGCACTGAAGCAGTCGCCCTTCGCGCTTGACGTGTATTCGTGGCTGACGTACCGGTTCTTTACGATCCAGCGTCGCACGGAGATTCCGTGGGAAGCGTTGCAGATGCAGTTCGGTACGGAGACCGAGAGCGAGCGGAAGTTCCGGGCGCTGTTCCGCAAGGCACTCAAGGACGTGCTCGTGGTGTATCCGGGAGCCAAGGTCGATGCGGACTCTTCAAAGGCCCTGATTCTGCAACCGTCGCGCACCAGCGTACGCAAGATCGCCTGACCGCCAGACCTGCGTGGTCAACAACAAAAAGGGCAAGCGATTCGCTTGCCCTTTTTGCTGCCGCGGTCGTGTGGCCGTACTGCAGGACCACTTACCGCAGGCACATACGCTAAACGCTGTCGTCGAGCGCGGTGAAGTCGCCCTCAGGCGGGCTTGATGCCCGATGCCTGAAGACCCTTCGGACCTTGCTTGACTTCAAACGTCACACGTTGACCGTCCTTCAGGGTCTTGAAGCCCGAACCCTGGATTTCGGAGAAGTGCGCGAACAGATCGGCACCGCCGTCGTCCGGGGTGATGAAGCCAAAGCCTTTGGTCTCGTTGAACCACTTGACCGTACCGGTTGCCATAGGAATATCCTTTCGAAGCAAGTTCTTGTACACAACGCAAACAACCGTTCAAGCACGTTGAGGTCTCGTAGATACCGAACGGAAGTCGACGAGGTTGACACGACTTGACTCGACTGTAGCGCGCATCATAACCAGTTTGTTCTGCTGTGTCATGTGCGGGGTAATGCGCACTGCCTTTACTTTAGGCGGATTGCATGTCTCTTTTCAAGCAGAAGAATCCCGAAGATTCCACACCTTTTGCGTTACCTCATGTTTATTGCCGAATGGAACGCCCCATGGATGGCACCGGGACGCGATTTGGCCGGCTTCGCGCGCCCTTCCAGTGATTAATTATTTAAATATTTGAATTGCGGTTGAATAGCCAGTCTACTTTGGCTAAAGTTGCGTCTTGTAGTGGATGGTCCACGCGCTTTCAGCGCTGAAAGTGATGGCGCTGAGATGGCGCTGAGAGATCGAAAGAGAGGCCGAAGTGGCAGCAAAAATCATCACCGTCTTCAATCAGAAGGGCGGTTGCGGCAAGACCACGGTCAGCATGCATCTGGCTGGAACGCTGGGATTGCGCGGCGCGCGATCGATGCTCGTCGATATGGACGAGCAGGGGACGGCGACACGATGGGCAGCCCAGGCCAGCGATGAGCGGCCCTTTCCGGCGTCCGTGATCGGGCTCGCCCCCTCCGGCGGCGCGATGCACCGCGAAGTTCGCAAATTTATCAACGATTACGATTACATCCTCGTCGATTGCCCGCCCGCTGTGCACTCTGCGGCGCCATCGAGCGCATTGTTGATCTCCGATCTGGCGATCATTCCCGTTGTTCCCTCGCCCCCGGATCTCTGGGCCGCGGTCGCCGCCAAGACACTGGCGCAGCACGCGCAGGTCCAGAACGAGACGCTGCAGATCCGCGTCATGGCCAATATGGTCCAGCGCCGCGTCTCGATTGCGCGCCAGGCCATCGAAATTCTTGGCGATGACGGCGATGTGCCATTGCTGAACGCCATGATCGGATCGCGCTCGGCATTCCGGGAATGCCAGGCGATTGGGTGCACGGTGCATGGCGTGCCCGGTGCGCGCGAGGCCGTCCAGGAGGTCGACATGATGGTCGACGAGGTCCTGTCGCTGATTGAGTAATACGTATGGCCACGAAATTGAAGAGTTTGAAGGCCGGCATGCTTGCCGGCATGGCGGCGGAGAAGACCCGCAGCGACACCATCGACCGGTTTGCACGTGCGGAGGCGGCGATCTCGCGGCACCCCAACGGGCTGCTGCAAGGGCGTCCGCCGGCCGAGGTGGTGGCCGCTTTCAGCGCTGAAAGTGCGGACGCCGCGGAAAGCGGGCGGCAGCTGATCCGGATTCCGCTCGCGAATCTGCACGACAACCCGCTCAATGCGCGCCGCATCTACGATCCGGCCGTGGTGCAGGAACGGGCCGCATCGATCGCGACCCACGGGCAGAAGACGCCCGGGCTGGCCGCGCCGGATCCCGCGCGGCCGGGCCATTACATCCTGATCGACGGCCATTACCGCAAGCGCGCGCTGGCGTCGGCCGGCAAGCTCGACATGGAATGTTTCATCGAGAGCGACCTCGGCGATCTCGATTTCTACCGGCTGTCGTTCCTGATGAACGAGCAGCGCTCCGATCAATCCGCACTGGACAACGCCATTGCCTGGCGCCAGTTACTGGACGAAGGCAAGGTCCAGAAGGAAGAGGAAATCTGCGAGCTGACGGGCATGTCGGCGGGTACGGTCAACAAGACGCTGGCGTTGCTGAAGCTGCCGGAGTCGGTCCTGGGCGCCATGCGCGAGCGACCAAGCGCGATCGGCATCGCCGCCGGCTACGAGCTGACGCTGTACTTCAAGCTGGCCGGCGAGGATCGGACGCGTGACCTCGTGAGCCGCATCCTCGCCGATGGGCTGTCGAGCCGCGAGGTGGAAGCCATCCGCAAGCAGGCGCAGGAAGGCAAGCCGCGCAAGGTCAAGGAAATCAGCCGGCAGTACAAGATCCGGACCGAAGCGGGGCAGTTGCTCGGCACGATCAAGGAGTGGGACTCGGGCCGCGTGATGCTTGACGTGCAACTGTCGGATCGCAATGCCCGCGAAGATCTCGTGGAGTTGCTCAAGACGCGATTCGGGCTCGACAAGACACTGCTCTGAAGGCGCGATCCCCCGGGATCATGCCGCCTCCCGGCCGAGGCGCAGCATCTTCGGCGTGAACGGTGGCAGCGTGAGCCCCTGCTGCCGGACATAGTCCTTCCAGATGCTGCGAAGCAGTTGATCCAGCCCGCTGGGGGAGTACCCGCTGAGGGAGCCGGGACCGTGCCGCGCCGCGGCGCGGCCCGTCGGCGGCACATGGAGCGGGGCAAGCAGGGATGCATGCGGCGTTGCCCTGGGATCGATACCCCGGGCATTCCAGTGCGCGGACAGCGCCGTCCAGAAGGGCGCCGAAGTTGGCCAGGGCGCCGTGCACTGGCGCGCGGCGATGGCCCCGAGGGTGTCCCCCTGTCGTACCAGATGCGCGGCGATCCATGCGACGCGGCGCCGGTCCGCGAGCGCCGGGTCGGCCGGTACCGGTGCCGCAGCCTGCCGCTCAAGCCAATCCAGAAACGCCGCAATGTCCGCGTCGTTCAGTGACGGGCCGGATGAGGCCGCAACGGGCAAGGCGCCGCCGGTTCGGTGCGTGTCGGTCCCCGGATGGGGGCCTCCCGCTAACGAAGGAACGACGCCAACGATCCCATCGCGATGGGCGGCCCGCATCAGCGCACGGACGACGCGTAGCGCGGCTTCCTGCGAGGCCGCGCTCAGCGGGGCTTCGAACGGCCGCCAGTACTCGGCATCCCGCGGCCCCGCGGGTCCGCACCAGAACGTCGCCGGTTCGGGTGCCTGGAGGAAGGCTGCGTAACGCGCGAACGCATCGGTATCGAACGCGGCGAGCGTCAGGCCCTGTGCGGCTAGCCAAAGCAGCAGGCGCTCGGCTTCCCTTCGATAACTCTTGAGCGTGTGCGATTGGAGCGGCCGCGCCAGCCAGCGCCGAACCCACGACACATCGGCGTAAAGTGCTTTATGAGACTCATGTGTGGGCGCAGCCATATGCTCGAGCGGCACCGGATAGGGCATCCCGCGCGCGAGCGGCATCGCCCGCAATGGCTGCCGGGCGGATGCTGCCAGCGCCGGCGTGACGTACGGCCGGACCCATGCGACCGGGCGCGTCCCTTCCAGCGAGCCCTGCTGGATCAGCCATCGGGTAATCGTGTCGGCGGACTTCGGGCCCAGCCGGGGTACGGCGCGCCACCAGCTGCTGCCCCGCCGGTTGGCCAGGGCGGTGAGGTCGGCGATGCGCAGCAGACCGGCAGCCGTGAGGCGCCGGGCGAGGCTCGGGCCGAACCAGAGGCCGACCTCGTGCGTCTGCTGCGGCCGTCCCTGGCCCAACTGTTCGAGCGAGGATAGCGCGTCCACGCGGCGCGTCATGCCTACGTCGGACCGCCCGCGCAGGGCCTCGAACATATCCGCGATGTCAGGCCGGTCGTGCTGCAGTGCAAACTGCACCAGGCGGTCGCGCAGTGACAGGATGCGCGTGATCGCCTGGGCTTCCGTCAGGGCATCGTCGTCGTCGGGGTCAAGCAGGTACCGGTTGGCAATATCCACCGGCCGCATGCCTTGCGCGTACGCTCGGACGACGGCAAATTCAGTCCGCGTCAGCTTCGTTGCGGCAAGGGTATCCCGGTCTTCGCTCATCCGCCTGTGCCCTGCATTTCACCTAAGTGACTGATCTATAACCGAAACCGCGGACCGACGGGTCGAACCGGGCGCTTTTGCATCACAAAAGTTAATGTAAATTATTTTTGCCAGGGCGCCAATACCGCTGTTGCAAAACATTGACCCCACTGAAGAAGGAGGTCAGCGAGAGAAATGGCGCGGTAAGTGGCCCGCCGTTCCCATATGGCGTGAAATCGTTGTCATACATTTAAGGACATACCCATTGCGTCGCAGCATGCGCTTGCAATTGAAGTGGACGATACCTATGCTGAAGCCAGAATTAGATAAGTTTTGAATCTGAGTTCAGAAGTATCTAACGCGTCAACATGACGCAAACGGGGCGGTCGGGCATCCTCGAGGGAGGATCCAGCAGCATGAGCCAGGACGGGACGCGCTGCATGGATCAGGAGGTTTCGCCCAGACCGTATGGAAGTGCAGCCACGATATAAGCGGAGCATTTCCAATCAGCGCGTACACGGTCCGTCGCAACCGGGGTCGCGCCAATAATAAGAGAGAGCGGCCATGGCCACCATCCTCTTGCTCGAGCCTCACCCGCTGTTGCGCCTTGGACTTCGTCACCTGCTTGCCCAGGCGCACATGCCCGGAGATCTGATCGACGTTGATCCGGCCGTGCTGGCCGATCCCGACCCCTGGACCAGCCACGCGGATCTGTTGATCTATGGGCTGCCGACCGATGCCGCCGCCGGCTGGGACACGCTGGCAACCTATTGCCGCCAGCTGTCGCCGCAGCGTGTGCTCGTGCTTGCCGAACATGTGCCGCCGGCCCTGCCGGAGGGCGGATTGCCCGATGCCGTGCGCGGACTGCTGGCAAAGTCGTGCAGTGCCGATGCGCTGGAAGCCGCGATCCGGCTGGTGCTGGCTGGCGGGGAGTGCTTCCCGTCGCAACTGCCCGCGATGCGCTGGGGCGATCTGCACCTTGGACAACAAGCGATGCAGCAGCCAGGCCAGTTCATCGCCGGGACGCCGTCGCGCCAGATGCCTGCTTCGGAGCCGCGTCATCCGTCAGCCCCGATCGTCGTGCCGCTGCACAGCGTGGCTACCACGCACGGCGAGCTGCCCGTCGCGGAAGCGCAGGGACGCGCCGCCGCGGTGCCGCCGGAAACGCCGGCTGCCGGCGCGCACCTGCTCAATATCACGGAGCGTCAATATGAAGTGCTCGCGCTGCTTGCCCGCGGTTATCCGATCAAGACGGTCAGCCGGCTGCTGAACATCTCGGTGGCGACCGCCAAGACGCATGCGTGCACGCTGTATCAACGCCTGCATGTGCGTAACAAGGGCGAGGCCGTCTACGTCGCGCTGCAGCGCGGTGCCACGCTGAACTGGGCCGGCCCGACGGCTACGCCGCGTCCCGGCTCGTCCTCCGCACCGGCAGTCATGCCGCTGCGGGAGGCCTGCGAAGCGGCCTGACATTGCGCGAACCGACGCGGTGTCCGATGCCCCGCGTTCAGCTGTCTACATCATCCTGCGCCGCCGTCTCATCCGTTTGCATGAGGCGGCGGCGCTTGTACGTTGCTAGTTTGTGAAGGAGCAGGACGCGCGGATCGATGCGCGAGATCAGCCCGATAACAACGATCAGACGAAGAAAGCCCAGACGCAGAACGATTGGCCTCAACCCGGCACGATCCGATACCGCCACCATGCCGCACGCCGATATCCGGATGCCGATCATGAACGGGGAATGGCAGGCACACCAAGCCACGCCATTCCACCCTCGCCGAATGCTCGATGACGACCTACCTGATCGCCAGCAACGAGATGATGTGCCGTATCCTTGCGCGCCGCATGGAAGGACAAGACCTGCCCATGCCCGTGCTGTGGCGCACGCCGGACTGGCTTGCCGATGACACCGATGACGAGTGGGCGGCCTCGGGCCACACCGTCGATATCGCCCTGGTCGACTGCAGCGGGGTGGACGAGGACCCGCGCGCGCTGCTCGATCTCGTACGCACCCGGCTTGCACCGCGCCGATGGCTCGTCCTGTCGGATGCGCTCGATGCGGGCCTGATGTTCCATGCCGCGCGCCTCGGTGCGAGCGGCTGCCTCGTGGTGCCCGCACCGGTCGAACTGGTCTGTGCGGCGGCCTCGCTCGCATGGGCTGGCGGCCAGTGTTTTCCGCGCACTGCGCTGACGCTGCTGCGCGAGCACAACCGTCAGGCTGATCCGCCCCCTGTACTCCACTCATCCATCGGCAGCGTACATGCCGGCGGCCCCGACGGCTCTACTGCGATGGGATGAAGGCGCGCGACCCTCGAAAGGGCTATGCTGAACTCGCCCGTCGAAAGAAGCTGGTACAGAGGCCAGTCGGCGCGGGAAGCAGGGGGTCGTATGGAACGCGGTTTGGATATCCTGGTCGTCCACGGGTTCGCCGTGCGCGAGGGCCGGGGAAAATGGGCATGCTGCTACGAGATCCGGCTCGCCATCGTCAGTGGCGAGCCGCTGTTGTTATATCGGGGCGAATTGCATGGACGACGGTATCCGACCGAGGCCGCGGCGATCGTCGCGGCCTGCGAGATCGGTGAGCGCGAGGCGACCCGGCATGTGGAGCGCGCCCGCGCGATGATCGTGGCATGGTCTCATCCGGCCTCGCCTCATCCGGGCTTGCCACATCCCCAGGCGGTCGATCGCGCGGCGTCTCCCGACGGCCTGTCGCCCTCCGACATTCCGCCGCGTTACGATACCCCGGCGCGTTGAGCGCGCACCAAAAAAGAAGCCCGCCGACCGGGGGACCATGCGGGCTTTGAAATGTCCGTCCATGTGGAATGGGCGGACATTACCTTGAGCATATCGAATCCACTCTGGGTGCTCTATCAACCAGAAGACGCATGCGCGACGGGCATCTCATCCCCGATGTCCTTCGTCCGAAGTTCATCATATCCACGCGGCGCGACGACATGAACGTATTGAACCTGACATGAAATGGCATCTGGTTTCCTTTCTCGGCGAGTCCGCGTTCCTCATCCCATGCGCGGCATTCCTCTACGGCTGGCTGCGATGGCGAGGCGCTACCGACGTCGCGCGTCACTGGCTGTTCGCGTTCTCCGCCATCGCGGCACTGGTGCTTGCCTCGAAGCTCGCGTTCATGGGATGGGGCATCGGCAGCGAGCGCATGAACTTCACCGGCTTCTCGGGCCACGCCGTGATGGCGGCTTCGATCCTGCCGGTGCTGCTGTATCTGGCCGTGCCCGCCAGCCGCCCGAGGCTGGGATCGCTGGCGGCGCTAGCCGGCGTGCTGATCGCGCTTGCCGTGGGCGTGTCGCGGCTGAAGCTCGGCGCGCATTCGGTCTCCGAAGTCGCGAGTGGCCTTGCACTCGGCTTCTGCGTCAGCGTGCCGTTCATCATGCGCCGTGGCGTACCCCGAGGCGCGATGACGATGGCGCTCGTATCGGCGGCACTCGCCACACTGCTGGTCCTGCCGGTGGGCCGCCTCGCCGGTGTGACCCACGTGTGGGTGCAGGACCTCGCCACGTTCCTGTCCGGACGCGATCGCCCCTATGAGCGGGGCGAGTGGTCCTCGTTCTTGTAGGATCGGCGGCGCTCCACGCACGCCAACGTGTGTGCGCCCGCTAACAGACGCTCCGGGACGCGTGCGCAACCATGACCCAGATAGAAATCCCGCAAGGGTTTGGGAGCGGTCATGGCATCGAACTGGAATGTTGCCGCCGAGCGGCGTACGGCGCTTCACTACCTCTACAGACTCGGCGACGCAGTGTTGATCGCTGCCAGCGGCGTCATCGTAGGCGAGCTGCATTTTCCGGGAGGGCTGCAACAGGCCAACGCCGTTCACGGTTTTCTCACCATGCTGTGCGCGCTCGGCGCGCTGGTGGTGTTTCCCGCATTCGGCCTCTACGACTCGTGGCGTGGCCGTAGCCAGGCCGTGCTGGCGCTGCGCACCGGTGCCGCGTGGGCCACGGTGTTCCTGACAGCGCTGATGGGAACGTTTCTGATCCATCAGATCGGGCATGTGTCGCGGATCTGGTCGATGGGCTGGTTCCTGACCTCGTCCGCCGCGCTGCTGGCGGGGCGCGTGATCATGTTCCGCATGCTGGCCAACGTCCGCGAGCAGGGCATCAACGCCAAGCGTGTGCTGATCTTCGGCTATGGGCCGCTCGGCCGGGAGATGTACCTGCGCGTCCAGCAGATTCGCGCCGCGGGCTATCGCGTGGTGGGCATCTACGACGAGTCGTCGCAGGCGATTCCCGCCAACGTGGCGACATTGCGCACGATGGACGACGTGAACCAGTTCGTGCACAGCGAGGGCGTGCGCGAGATCTGGCTGACGCTGCCGATGGCCGCGTGCCGCGACCTGTCCGATGTGGTGCGCCAGTTCCGCAATGAGCTGATCGATATTCGCTGGGTGCCCGATGTCGCGTCCGTGGAACTGCTGGGCCATCGCTTCAGCGACTTCATGGGGCTGCCCGTCATCGATCTGAACGCGCCGCCCGTGTCGGGCATCACCGGCGTGCTCAAGGCAAGCTTCGACCGCATCTTCGCCCTGGCCGCCATCGTCGGACTCTCCCCGCTCCTGTTGGTGATCGCCGTGCTCGTGAAGCTGTCGTCTCCGGGCCCCGTGCTGTTCCGTCAGCTGCGGCTGGGCATCGATGGCCGGCAGTTCCACGTCTACAAGTTCCGCAGCATGAAGATGCACGAGGACACCGGTGTGACGCAGGCGTGCCGCGGCGATGCGCGCGTCACGCGCGTGGGCGCATTCCTGCGGCGCACGAGCCTCGACGAATTGCCGCAATTCTTCAACGTGCTGCGTGGCGAGATGTCGGTGGTCGGACCGCGTCCGCATGCGATGGAGCACAACGAGATCTACCGCGAACTGATCGACCGCTACATGCTGCGCCATCGCGTCAAGCCGGGCATCACGGGCTGGGCGCAGATCAACGGGCTGCGCGGGCAGACCGACACGGTCGAGAAGATGCGCCGCCGCATCGAGTTCGACATCTATTACATCCAGCACTGGTCCTTCCAGCTCGACCTTCGCATCATCCTTCGTACCGCCCTGCATGGCTGGGCCGGTGCCACCGCTTACTGAGAGACACCGGGCGGCAGCAGGTCGCCGTCCGGCGCGCAGACCATCAGCAGAGGAAATCCATGAAGACAACGATCCGCAAGATTCTTGGCGACGTCGGACGGCTCGACGTGCCGCCGGCCTCCCTGGCCGACGACGACGATCTCTACGCGGCCGGACTGTCGTCGCTGGCCACCGTGCATGTCATGCTCGCCCTCGAGAACGCGTTCGATATCGAGATTCCCGACCAGATGCTGACGCGCCAGCTGTTCCGCAGCATCGATTCGCTGGCCGGCGCGGTGTCGGCGATCCGGCAGCGCCAGGAGGCTGCGTGAGCGCCGTGGCCCGGATCGCGCTCGCGCACGCGAACCCCGGTGACGCCATCGCTTCCAGTGCGGCCGCCGACGCCCTGTTTGCCGGCGCGCGTGCCGCGGCCGCCGTCGCGGCTCAGCACGCGGACGCGGTCGATCGTGACGCGCGCTTTCCCGAAGAAGCGTTTGCCGCGCTGCGCGAGCAGAAGCTGCTGGGCGCCATGGTACCTGTCACGCTGGGTGGCGCGGGGGCATCGCTGGCGACAGTCTCCAGGATCTGCCGCATCCTCGGCGAGGCATGCGCGGCAACCGGCATGATCTACGCGATGCATCAGATTCAGGTGGCCTGCGTCGTGGAGCACGGTGGCGGCAGTGCATGGCATGACGGTCTGCTGGCGCGCGTGGCGGGCGAGCAGCTGCTGCTGGCTTCGGCGACTTCGGAAGAAGCGATCGGCGGCGCGTTGCGCACCAGCGGTTGCGCGGTGAGTGCCGATGGCGACCGCTTCCATCTGCTCAAGATGGCACCCACCATTTCCTATGGCGCGCATGCGGACGGCATTCTCGTCACGGCGCGACGCCACGCGGATGCGGCGCCGTCGGACCAGGTGCTGGTCTGCGCCATGAAACAGGACTACACGCTGCAGAGCCTCAACACATGGGACACGCTGGGCATGCGTGGTACCTGCAGCAACGGTTTTCGGCTGGAAGCGACGGGCGACATCGCACAGATCATGCCGGTGCCCTTCAACGAGATTGCTGACGGCACGATGACGCCCGTTTCGCACATCGTCTGGGGTGCGCTGTGGCTGGGCGTGGCCACCGATGTCGTGGCGCGCGCCAAGACGTTCTTTCAGGGGCAGGCGCGCGCGCGTCCCGGCTCCCTGCCGCCCTCGGGCGCCCGTGTGGCCGAGGCGGTCGGCGTGCTGCAGCTGATGGAGGCGCGGCTCGAGATGGCGCTCGCGCATCAGCAGGCGCGGCATCGGGCCGATGGCGGCTCCGAGGGGGGGTCCGTCTCCGCGGCGTTCGCGCTGGCCGCGGAAATGAATGGCCTCAAGACCTCGCTCTCCGCGCTGGCCTTGCAGGCCGCGCAGCAGGCCCTGATGGTCTGCGGCATGGCTGGTTACAAGCAAGGCACGCCCTTCAGCCTGGGCCGCCAGCTGCGCGACCTGTGGTCGGCCCCGCTGATGATCAACAACGACCGCATCCAGGCCAACACGGCCAACCTGCTGCTCGCGGATCGTTCCTGACGGAGACAGACATGGATGTACAAGCACTGACAGACGTGAAGCCGGTCGGTGGCGCGGGCGATGCGGCGCAGCCGACGTTCCTGCGCCGGCTGCTGGACGCGGGACTTCTGATCGAGTCCGGCGTGCCGGGCCTGTACGGGCGCAGCGCGGTGTTCGAAGCCATTGCCGACGGCCTGAACGCGGCCGTCACGCGGATGGGCGCGGACCAGCACGCCGAAGTGCTGCGCTTTCCGCCGGCCATGGGCCAGCAGGACTTCGAGACCAGCGAGTACCTCAAGAGCTTTCCGCAACTCGCGGGCACCGTGCACAGTTTCTGCGGCGACGATCGTGGCCATCATCGGCTGCTTGCCCGGCTCGAGGACAAGGAGGACTGGACCGACCAGCAGGCGCCGACGGGCGTGGTACTGACGCCCGCCGCGTGCTATCCGGTCTATCCGGTGATTGCCCGGCGCGGAGCGCTGCCGGACGACGGCAAGGTGGTGGATGTGCTGTCGTACTGCTATCGCCACGAGCCATCGCTCGAGCCTACCCGCATGCAGCTGTTCCGGATGCGCGAGTTCGTCTGCCTTGGCACGCCGGAGCAGATCGTCGCGTTCCGCGAGCGCTGGATGGCGCGCGGGCAGGCATTCGGCCGCGCGCTGCAACTGCCCGTCGAACTCGATATCGCCAACGATCCGTTCTTCGGCCGCGGCGGCAAGATCGTGGCGGACAGCCAGCGCGAGCAGAAGCTCAAGTTCGAACTGCTGATTCCGGTCAACGACGGTGCCGGGCCGACGGCATGCATGAGCTTCAACTACCACATGGACCATTTCGGAGAGCTCTGGCACATCGCATTGCCCGACGGTGGCGTCGCGCATACCGGCTGTGTGGGTTTCGGCATCGAACGCCTCACGCTGGCGCTGCTGCGCCACCATGGGCTCGATCCCTCGCGCTGGCCACAGGCAGTACGGGAAACGCTGGGAGGCGTGTGAATGTACGGTGACGGCAAGGCTCGTACACGCGGCGGGACGCGCGCACTGTTCGGGGGAAACCCCGTGTGGTCGCACGTCAATCGCCATATCGACCTGTGGGTCGAGCTGCTGCACGGATGGAACTTCGAGCCCATCGCGGCCTTGCCATTCACCGTCACGCTCGACTTCGAAGGCGACCAGTTCACGTCGTCGAACATTCCGTCGGCCGATCTCGAGCGTCTCTACGGCATCGTGCAGGACGAGCTGTCGACCTATGGATCGCTCGAGGCGCATGTGGCCGCGCAGACGAACCGAGGCAACGCGGTGCTGCTCGAGGTCGACAACTACCAGCTGCCGCAGCCGCCGGGCGCCTATCGCCGGCAGCACGCGCGCTCCTGCATCGCGATCGACGTGCTCGTGCCGGAAGCCACCGCGGTGGGCTACTACCACCACGACGGCTACCACACGGCGAGCGGCGACGACTACATGTCCATCTTCCGCCTGCCCGGCAACGATGCCATGTGGGGCACCACGACGTTCCCGCACGCGGAGGTGGTGCGGCGGCGCTTCGAGGCGCCGAGCTCCGACGAACTCGTGCGCGTCTCGCTCCAGCTCCTGCGCGGTCATCTGGGACGGCGTCCCCGGTCGAATCCGATCGAGGCGTTTCGCGCCGCGTTTCCTGCGCATCTCGAGCGGCTGATGTCGTGCGGCGAACCCACGTTCCAGGCCTATGCCGCGAGCGTGCTGCGCCAGCTCGGCGCGAACTTCGAACTGCTGGGCTGCTACCTGCGCTGGCTCGTCATGAATGGCCAGGTGCTGCCCGATACGGTGGCCGAGTCTTGCTACACGATGGCGTCGGAGGCGATGGTCATGCAGTTCCGCCTGATGCGCGCCGTCATCAGCCACAAGACCGATAGCTGCGAAGACTGCCTGGAGCAGCTCGAACTGGCCTACCGGGGCACCGTGCCGGCACTGGCCGCTTATTTCGGGGAGACTGTCTCATGACCGCGCGCGACCCTATGCTTGCCCTGCAGCGCCTGCTGCAGCCTGGCGTGGCAATCGGCCCTTCGAGGCTCGAGGGCGACTGGACATTCCTGGAGACGTTCGCGAATGCCGCGGCCCATCCCGACGAACTGTCGGAAACCGGGCACTGGCTGCCGGCGCAGGTGCCAGGCACCGTGGCGGGCGCGCTGCGCGCCGCGAACCGCTGGGACGATACGGCGCCGCCGCCCCTGCATCGGCATGACTACTGGTACCGGCTGCATTTCTCCGGCAGCGGTGGCCGCCTGCTGCGCTTCAACGGCCTGGCGACGATCGCGGAGGTCTGGCTCAATGGCGTGCAGGTGCTGACCACGCGCCATATGTTTGCCGCCCACCAGGTCGAGGTGGAGCTCGCCGGTGCCGACAACGTGCTCCATATCTGCTTCCGCGCGCTGCATCCATGGCTGCGCGGGCAACGCGGCCCGGTCCGGTGGAAGCCGCGCATGATCGTGCCGCCCACGCTGCGCACCGTGCGGACCACGCTGCTCGGCCATATGCCGGGCTGGTGTCCGCCCGTGCACGCGGTGGGCCCGTGGCGCGATATCGAGCTGCTCGACCCCATGGGCACCGAGCCGACGCGCGGCGTGCGGGCCGAGCTGTCCAGCCGCCTCGACGGCGAGGACGGTATCGTCGCGCTGCGCCTGCATATCGCGGGTTTGACGCCCGCGCATGGCGCGTTCGCCGTTACCGGGCCCGACCACGCCATGTGGCATGGCGAACTGCGCAGGGTGGCGCCGAACCTCCTGGCCGGCGAACTGCGCGTGCCCGCGGTGCAGCGCTGGTGGCCGCATACGCACGGCGAGGCCGCGCTGTATGGGATCGAGGCAAGTATCGGTGGCAATGTGGTGTCCTGCGGGCATGTCGGCTTTCGTACCGTCGAGGCGGATCGCGAGGGCGGCGCCTTCACGCTGCGCGTCAACGGCGAGCGCGTGTTCTGCCGGGGAGCGTGCGTGTCGACGCACGATCTGCCGGGCCTTGCCGATACCGACGAGGCGGTGGCGCGCTGGCTGCGGCTGGCGCGCGACGCGGGCGCGAACATGGTGCGCGTGAGCGGCGTGACCTGTTATCCGGGCGAGGCGTTCTATCGCCAGTGCGATGCGCTGGGCCTGATGGTCTGGCAGGACTTCATGTTCGCCAACTTCGACTACGGCGATACGGGCGGTGCGAATGCGGGCCTGATGGACGACGTCGCGCGCGAGGTCGCGCAGTGGCTCGCCTCGACGCGCGCCCACGCGAGCCTTGCCGTGCTGTGCGGCGGCAGCGAAGCCGAACAGCAGGCGGCGATGATGGGCGCGGCGCGCGGCGACTGGCGCCAGCCGCTGTTCGACACGCTCATTCCGGGGCTCGTGGCCGAGCATCGCCCAGACGTGGTCTATGTACGCAACTCGCCCAGCGATGGCGCGTGGCCTTTCCAGCCCGACACCGGCGTGACCCACTACTACGGCGTGGGCGCCTACCAGCGTCCGCTGTCGGATGCCCGCCTTGCGGGTGTGCGCTTTGCCGCCGAATGCCTGGCGTTCGCCAATGTGCCCTGCGCGCGAACGCTGGCCGAAGCCGGACTGACCCAGCCCGTGCACGATCCGCGCTGGAAAGCGCGCGTGCCGCGCGATGCCGGCGCGTCGTGGGACTTCGAGGATATCCGCGACTACTACCTGCGCGCGCTCTATGACGTCGATCCGCCGCGACTGCGCTACGAGCAGCCCGCGCGCTACCTGATGCTGTCGCGCGCCGTGGTGGCCGAACTGATGACCGAGGTGTTCGGCGAATGGCGCCGGGCGGGCTCCTCGTGCGCGGGCGGGCTGGTATGGCAGCTGCAGGACCTGCAGCCGGGGGCGGGATGGGGAATCGTCGACGCCCAGGCGCGGCCGAAGTCGGCCTGGCATGCATTGCGTCAGGTGTGGCAGCCGGTGCAGGTCATCCTGACGGATGAGGGGCTCAACGGGCTGCACATCCATCTGGTCAACGAGACGGCGGCACCGCGGACGGTACGGCTGTCATTGCGCTGCCTGCGCGATGGAGAAGCGGTGGCGGCACGCGCCTCGCTCGACGTCACGCTGGCACCGCGCGAGACGCGCCAGCTGACGGCCGCGGCCTTGCTCGACCACTTCTTCGACTTCACCTATGCGTACCGCTTCGGGCCGCCCGCGCACGACGTCGTGCTGGCCACACTGCACGATGACGCGGGCACGCTGCTCAGCCAGTCGGCCTATCTGCCCGACAGGCGTGCCGCCGCGCTGCGCGATCCGGGCCTGCATGCCAGCGTCGCGAAAGAAGACGGCGAGTGGTGGCTCACCATCGGTACGCGCCGCTTCGCGCGGTGGGTCCATGTGGATGACCACGCGTTCGTCGCGGAGCATGACTGGTTCCACCTCGGGCCCGGCGAAACGCGTCGTGTCCGCCTGATGCATGAGGCCGCCGCGGCAGGCAGTGCGCATGCCATCCCTTCGGGTGAGATCCACGCGCTCAACGCGGATTCGCCGGTGTTCTATCAAGGCTGACCTCAACCTTCTCCACCTTTCCCGCCAGCCCACGCCGGGACTGGCGGAATGCCGCTTCAACCCCCTGCCGCCCCACTCGACCCATCCTCCACGCGGATGTGTCCCGCGCGTGCCGTCTCCGCCGTTTTCCTCCATACAACCTACCAAAGCATGATCGTCTGACCTATCCGTCTGCCTACTGTCAGTTCTGTGCGCCATGACACTTAATACAAGCACAGCAAGAGCAAACCGGGCCAATCGCCTGGGACAGGGAAACACGGGTGGCAACCGCGGCGAATGCTGAAAAGGTTGCCGAAATTTCGTCAGTCATCGAGATACGGTGGAGCGGCGAAGTCGGGTCACATATCGCACGTCAGGTGCGGCGCGGACCGATATCGCTTCTTCCGGGGTTAATGGGAGAGAGAAAAATGATCACGCATCGGTCGGACCTGCATGTCAATCACTTGCTCAGCGCGTTGCCTCGCCATGAGTGGGAAACGCTCTCGCGGCATTTCGAACTGGTTCGCCTGCGTGCCGGCGAGTTGCTGACGGATTCCGGCCAGCGCATCGTGCACGTCTACTTCCCGACCACCTCGGTGGTATCGCTGCTGTCGCTGCTCGAGGATGGCGCCACGGTGGAGTTCTCCGCGGTGGGCAACGAGGGCCTGGTCGGCATTCCCGTGGTCACGGGCGGCGACACCATGCCGAGCCGCGTGGAGGTTCGCAGTCCCGGCTTTGCCTATCGCATTCCGGCGCGCGTGCTGCGTGCGGAGCTGGGCCATATGCCCACGCTGCAGCGCGTGACGCTGCTCTACGTGCAGGCCGTGCTCACCCAGATCGCGCAGACGGCCGCCTGCAACCGCCACCACTCGCTGAACAAGCAGTTGTGCCGCTGGTTGTTGCTGGCCATCGACCGCATGAGCTCCAACGAACTGGTGATCACGCAGCAGGTGATTGCCAACATGCTGGGCGTGCGCCGCGAGGGCGTGACCGAGGCGGCCGGCAAGCTCGAAGACCTGGGCCTGATCCACCATAGCCGCGGCCATATCACGGTGCTGGACCGTTGCGGCCTCGAGCGGCATTCCTGCGAATGCTACAAGCTGGTCAAGCGCGAATACGACCGCCTGCTGCCGGCACTGGCCGGCGTGCATGCCTGAGCGCGAACGCGGCGACGTGAGCCGGCGGCGATACGCGAGCGGGCGGAGATGAATGGCCGCGCAGGCCGTTCACTCGCCGCCTTCTCGCATCGGTTCACGTCTGCCAGGCACTGGCGCGGCCGAACGAGTTCAGCAGCCCCTGCGTGACATGCGTATAGGCGCTCTCGAGCGTGTCCAGGCATTCACTGCACGCGTCCGCACGGCCCCGCGCGACGGCGCGGGCCAGGCGGAACTGGAGCACCTTGCATTCGGTGGCGATCGACGTTGCGCCGGCAACGATCGACTGCGGCACGCGATAGCCGTGTTCCCCGAGCCATGTCAGGCCATGCGCAAGCATCTCGAAATTGGCGCCGAGCTGGCGCGGCAGGTTGAATCCGTAATGATGGAAATACGCATCGCCGCGCGACAGTATCGTGCCGACGTGGTCGTCGAAGACCTCACGCCACCGGCTGACGGGATTGATTTCCGGCAGCCGGTCCAGATGCTGGCGCATCTGTGCCGCGGCGGCATTGGACAGCACGCGTCCATCGAGCGGCGGCCGCACGCGCTTGACGCATTCGGCGTAAGGAAACAGCAACAGCGAGTTGTCGCGCAGTGCCGGCTCCAGCCGCAGCAGACCGCGATAGTCCTCGTCCACGGCCGTGTACCGGCCCAGGTTGTGATAGTAGGTGAGCCGCTGCTGCGCGGTGTCGATACCCTCGACAGCCACCGTGGTCTTCACGTGACCGCGGCGGTAAGCGGTGGCGCGCGTGTCGGGCAGGTAAAAGCTGTCGACCTCGACGAGCACCGTGTGCCCGCGTCCCACCTGCTCCCCGATATGCGCCTCGAGCGTGTCGTAGATCGCCATCTCCTGCACCGCGGTGCCGTAGAGCTGCTCGAGGTCGGCCACCGGATACTTGAAGAAGGTGAAGTGGTCGCCTTCGAAATCCTGCGTGACCGTGAACGCGAGCGCCGCGCGCGGATCGAGCCCCCAGCCGTAGAGCAGTTCGATCCAAAGATCCATATAGCAGTTGGTTTCCTGCCAGACCGCGTCGTCGCCGTGCAGATTGCCGGGGCGCGGCGTGTCCTGCTGCCCGTCGATGCCCGCGCGTTCGAGGACCGTCTCGATGCCTTGCTCCATCTTGTCCCTCCGGAACGTTGGAAACAGCGCGTGCCATTGCAGCACCGGCGCGCCCGCGCATCTGTTCGCTGTCCAACCCAGCCGGCGCCGACGCGGCGCCGGCAAGCGTGTGCGGAATCGAACAGATACTGCGCAGTGCACGTTTCACACTGGGCCGCATCTTCCGGCGCTCGTGCCGGAGTGGATTTCGTACCCATTTCTGCGTGCACGCAGGAGACATCATGAAACTTCGGATTCAGGACGGCATCGCGCCGACGGGCATCGCCCTCCCCCCTGCCGGACAGGCGCAAGCGTTGGGGGCGGTCGATGACACGGTGCTGGCGCCGCCCGTGCGCGTGGCGCTGCAACCTGTGATCCTCGCTGGCGGGTCGGGCACGCGCCTGTGGCCGCTGTCCCGCGAAAAGCATCCCAAGCAGCTGCTGAACCTGGTGGCCGACGACACGCTGCTGGAGGCCACCGCGCTCCGGCTCGAAGGCGTGGCCGCGCGCACCGGACGTCCCGTGAGCCTCGATGCGCCGCCGATCGTCGTGTGCGGCGAGGAACATCGCTTCATGGTGAGCGATATGCTGAAGCGACAGGGCAAGCGGGCACGCGTGGTGTCGGAACCCTGCGGCCGCAATACCGCGCCCGCGCTGACCGTGGCGGCGCTCCACGCGCTGCTCGCGGCCGGCGACGCAGGCGATGCGGTGCTGATCGCCACGCCGGCCGACCATTGCGTGACCGACACCGAAGCGTTCCGCGATGCCGTCGCCACGGCCGTGCAGCACGCCGAGCAGGGCGCGATCGTCACGCTGGGCGCGCGTCCCACCGCGCCCGAGACCGGCTTCGGTTATATCCATGCCGGCGCTGCCGTGCCTCCCGGGGCCTTCCTGATCGACCGCTTCGTCGAGAAGCCGCATCTGGAACTCGCGCAGCACTATGTGGATTCCGGCGAGTACTGGTGGAACTGCGGCATCTTCGTGGTGCGGGCGTCGGTCTGGCTCAAGGCCGTCAGCCAGCTGCAGCCGGAGATGTACCTGCAGTGCCGCGCCGCCTGCGAGATGGCGGGCGAGAGCGGAAACGCGGCCCAGCCCGAAGTTTTCCAGCTGGAGCGCAATGCGTTCGAGGGCTGTCCCTCCGATTCGATCGACTATGCCGTGATGGAGCAGCTCGACGCGCTGCCCGGCATTCCCGGCATGCTTGTGCCCCTCGATGCCGGCTGGTCCGACGTCGGCTCATGGGCGGCCATCTGGGATATCGCGGCGAAGGACAACGCCGGCAACGCCTGCAGGGGCCGTGTGCTGTTCGACGGCGCCACCTCCTGCCTCGCGCATTCGGAAGGGCGCCTGATCGCCTGCGTCGGCGTCCAGGACGTGGTGGTGGTGGAAACCGCGGACGCGGTGCTGGTCGTGGACAAGCACCACGTGCAGGACGTCAAGAACGTGGTGCAGCGCCTGCGCACCGAACATGGCGCCGAGGTGGTCAACCATCGCAAGGTGCGGCGGCCGTGGGGGTGCTATGACTCGATAGATCATGGCGACCGCTTCCAGGTGAAGCGCATCGTGGTCGATCCCGGCGCGAGCCTGTCGCTGCAGATGCACTATCACCGCGCCGAGCACTGGGTGGTGGTACGCGGTACCGCGCGCGTGACCTGTGGCGATACGGTCAGCATCCTTTCGGAAAATCAGTCCACCTACATTCCGATCGGCACGCTGCATCGTCTCGAAAACCCGGGGAAGACACCGCTCGAAATCATCGAGGTCCAGTCGGGCGCGTATCTCGAGGAAGACGACATCGTGAGATTCGAAGACAACTACGGGCGCAAATAGGCAACACGCCAGGAGAGCATCTCGTGAATACCATGTCATTTGCCGGCGCCATGCCGGCTCCGGGGGAGATGGGACGCAAACGGGCCGTGCACGTGCGAGCGTGGATGGACCATGCGGGCTGGATCCTTGCCGCAGGCGCAGTCGGCGCGATGATCGCCGGCGTGGCCGCCGTCTCGCGGCCGTATGTCTACCGTGCCAACACGCTGATCCAGGTCAATCAGAACGATGCCGACACCGGCGCCGGCGCGACGCGCGCCGCACCATTCGACACGGGCATGCTGCGCAGCCGTACGGTCGTGGGGCCGGTGGTCGAGCGCCTTCGCCTCGATGTCTCGGTGGAACCGCTGCGCGCGCCGCTGATCGGCGGCGTGGCCGCGCACCTTGCCGAACCCGGCAGCCTGCATGGGCCGTGGCCGGAAAGTCTCGGCTACGCATGGGGCGGCGAGCAGCTCGAGGTCCGCACGCTCGATGTGCCGGACGCCCTGCTCAACGCGCCGCTGGTACTTCAGGTGCTGCCGACCAATACGTTTCGCGTGTGGCACAACGACAAGCCGCTGCTGGAGGGCAGCGTGGGCGAGCGCGTGCAGGTCAATGGCGTGACGTTCCAGGTGGACCGCATTGCCGCGCGCCCCGGCACGCGCTTCGTGGTGACCCGTCGCGACACGGCGCAGACGATCGACACGATCGCGCGCGATCTTCGCATCGACAGCGACGGCAACGACTCGAGCACGGTCCGCATCACGTGGGAGAGCCCGAGCCGGACCGCGGTGGCGCCGCTCGTCAACGGCATCGCGGAATCGTATATCGGCGAACAGGCGGGCTTGCGCCGCGAAGAAGGCGCGGCCGCCATTGCCTACCTGTCCGGCGAACTGCCGCGCGTGCAGGCCGAGCTCGAACGCGCCGAGGCCGCGCTGACGCGCTATCGCGCGAAAGAGGGTTCGATCCAGCCGAGCCAGGATGCGCAGTCGTACCTCAACGGCAGCATGGATTACCAGCGCCAGATCGCGCAGCTGAGGCTCGAGCGCACCAAGGCACTGCAGCGCTTCACCGAGGAATCCAACGAGGTGAAGACCATCGACAACCAGATCCAGCAGCTGACGCGCGAACGTCGCGACATGGACTCCAAGCTGCAGAACCTGTCGGTCACCGAGCGGAAGTCGGTGGCGCTCACGCGCGACGTCAAGGTGGCCGAGGATACGTACATCGGCCTGCGCAACCGGCTCGAACAGCTGTCGCTGGCGAGCATGGACCGCGCGCGTCCGACGCGCGTGGTCGACGCCGCACTGATGCCCGCCGCGCCCATCGGCATGAGCACGGGCCTGCTGACGACTGGCGGCGGCGTGCTGGGCATCTTCCTGGCCATGGGGCTCGTCTCGTTCCGGCAGCGTATCAAGCCCGTGGTCGCGAACATCGGCGACGCGGAGGCGAGTCTGGGGCTGCCGATGCTCGGCGATATCTGCTACAGCCGCGAGCAGGTGGAACTGGAGCGGCTGCTCGCATCGTGCACGCGCACGCACTGGTATCCCGGCGGTGCGCGCCTTGCCCAGCTGGCGTCGCCCCCGCCGGGCCGCGATGTGGTGGATGCGCTGCTGTATGACGACGATGACGAGGACGTCGACGCGCTCCCCGGCATGGTGCTGCACGACCACTTCCTGCTTGCGCGTAATGCCCCGCATTCGATGGCGGTGGAAGGACTGCGCAACGTGCGCGCTGCCCTGCATTTCACCATGCTGGCGACGGGCGGCAAATCGCAGGCGCCGCGCGCCAATGTGATCGCGGTGACGAGCCCCACGGCCGGCGCGGGCAAGACCTTCGTCTCGGTCAACCTGGCCGTGCTGTTTGCCGAAGCGGGCAAGCGCGTGCTGCTGATCGACGCGGACCTGCGCCGCGGGCGTGTGGCGAGCTGGTTCGACCAGCATCCGGAACCCGGCCTGGCGGAAGTGCTGGCGGGGCGTGTCGAGCTGTCCGACGCCGTACGGCCCAGCATTGTCAGTGGCCTCTCCGTGTTGTCGGCGGGCACGGCACCGGTCAATCCGTCGGAACTGCTCATGCAGCCCGCGTTTGCCGAGTGTCTCGATACCTGCGCTTCGCGCTTCGACCTCGTGATGATCGACACCACGCCGGTGCTGGCAGTGGCCGATGCCACGCTGGTTGCCAATCTCGCCGGCTCGACGCTGCTGGTGCTGCGCGCGGAATCGACGCTGCCCTCGCAGGCCGAGGAAACGCTCAAGCGGCTGGCGCGTGCCGATGCCCACATGCTCGGCGGCATTCTCAATGGCGTGACACCCCGGCGCAGCAATCGCGCGGAGTTCGGCACCATGAACCCGTATCTCGGCATGCCATTGATCGGCACGTCGGACGAACCCAGGCGCCTCGCCCATGCGGCCGCCGAAGAAGAAAAAAGCAGTCACTGACGACACCCAAGCGCCGGCGAGCGTACCCGTTTCTGCGTACACCTTCCTGCGTGCGCATCGCCGGGGCTGCCTCAGGCAGCCGCACGAGGAGAATCGATGCAACGGGTCATTTTCGACGGCTGTGCGGGATGGTTGCACGGCAGTACGGGGCCCCTCGGTCCGCGGGATACGGGGGTAGTGTTGTGTTCGCCGCTGGGCCATGAGGCCGTGTGGTCGCACCGGGCCTGGCGCCATCTGGCCGATCAGCTGGCCGCCGCCGGCGTGCCGGCTTTGCGCTTCGATTACGCGGGCACGGGCGACTCCGCCGATGTCGCCAGTCAGGACCCCATGGTGCGCGCCGTGGCCGATATCGAGGCGGGCGCGGCGCTGTTGCGGCGGCATGGCGCCGTGGAAAAGGTCGTCTTGTGCGGGCTGCGCATGGGCGCGTGCCTGGCGGCCATGGCCGCGACGCGCGTGGGCGCATCGGGGCTCGTCATGCTGTCTCCCGTGGCCGACGGCCGCGCCTATCTGCGCGAGTTGCGCGCGCTCCACGCGGGCTGGCGCAACAGCGCCATTCCCGAACTGCAGCCGCCACCGGCACCCGCCGGCGATATGGATGTGCTGAGCTTCCGCATGCCCGCGGCCACTGTCGAGGCGATCCAGGCCCTGCGGCTCGATCGCCTCGACAAGGCGCCGGCCCCGCACGTGCTGCTGCTCGATGCCGGACCGGAGCATGTGTCGCCGGCGCCCGCGCTTTTGGGGCAGTTTCATTCGCTCGGCGCACAGGTGCGCATGGAGAGGTTCGACGAGTACCCGATGATGATGCGATCGGCCGAGTTCGCCGACGTGCCGTCACGCGCCTGGGCAGCCGTGGTCGGATGGGTGGCGGAGCGCTCGCAGCCCAACGAGTCCCCCCACGAGTCAATCACGGCGGTGAGCGTCTCGCCACCGCCCGATACGCTGCTCGCGGACGGTATGGTGGAGCAGCCCGTGCGGCTCGGCAACGGACGCCTGTTCGGCATCCTGTGCACGCCCGAGCGCGCCCCCGCCGATCTCGTCGTCATCTTTCCGAATACCGGCGGCAACCATCATGTCGGCGATGGCCGGATCTTCGTGGAGCTGTCGCGCCGTCTCGCACGCGAGGGCGTGGCGGCATTGCGGCTCGACGTCTCGCTGCTCGGCGACAGCCTCTGCGCGGCGCGTACGATGGACCTGTCCAGCATCTACTCGCGCACGGCCCGCCACGACGTCAGCCTCGCCGTGGACGGCATGCGCGCGCATGGCTACCGGCGCATCGTGCTCGCCGGTGTCTGCTCGGGCGCCTTCCTGAGCCTGCACGCGGCACTGGCCAACCCGAACGTGACCGGCGTGGTGCTCGCGAACCTCGTCAAGTTCCGCTGGGATGCCGCCGACGAGGCTGAGGCATCGGACGACCTGCGCTCGGCACGTGTGTACCTGGCCGCGGCCTGCAAGTGGGAAAACTGGCGCAGGCTGCTGAGCGGCCGACTCGATGTGGCGCGGATCGTCAGCGCGACGCTGCGGCGGATCCGGCATCGCGCACGTGCCGCGGGTGCCGCGGCGCACACGGAGGGCGGCGGCGAGTCCGGGGTGTCGGCGTTTGCGTGCGGCGCCGTGCGCGAGCTGAACCGGCGCGGCGTGCGCACCGATTTCGTCTATGGCGCCAGCGACGTGGGCCTGCGCGAAGTGCGGCTTGGCTTCGGACGGCAGCTGGAGGCGATTGCATCGCTGCCATCCGTCGATGTGCGCATCCTGCCGATGCTCGACCACTCGCTGTTCCTTGTGGCGAGCCGCGAGGCGTTTGCGGAGCAATTGCTCGCGCACGTGGCGCGCGTGCAGGATTCGATGGCACGTCAGCTGGTGCGCGTGGAGCGCGCGGCCGCGCGCAATACCGTGCGGCCGCCGCGCCCCGTGCGCGTGCCCGCGCGCGTCGCGCAGAATCCCGTCGCCCGTCAGAAGGACTGAGCCGGCCCGCGCATGGTGCCCGCGGCCGGCGGCAACTTCAGCGCGGCGCTACGCTCAGAGTTCGGCGCTGCGCTCGGGCCGGCACTGTCCGGACAGCAGTTCGCGCAGACCGATGAGGTTGCCCGCGAGCCGCCCGCGACGGTCGATATGCGCCTCGGGGAAGAACGCTTTGCCGCTGTTGGCGAGAAGCGCGCGCAGCGTGTTGAGGATTGCTTCCCGCGCGGACAACGCGCCTTTCTCGTACAGGTACCACGCGTTGACGATCTGCGAGAAGCCGAGCCGTCTGCCCGATGTCCGGCCGCCCGAGCGCAGTCCAAGATGCACCCCGCGCGCGGCATGGACCTCGAGCAGCTGCCCCCGGCGTCCCACGGCGCGCGAGAAGTCCATATCCTCGAGCCAGCCATACAGCACCAGCCGTTCGTCGAAGCGGAGGTCGCCGATCGCGGCGCAGCGATATGCCATGTTGCAGCCGTAGAGCTTCCCCACCGGCACCAGCCCACCCGCGGGTGCATGCGCGGCGTCGTCGGCGAGCAACGCCGCAGCCTGGTCCCAGTCGAGTGCATCGCCGTTGGCGCCGTCACGGATCACCGCGCCGGTCATGCCGGCCGCATTGGGACGCGCGTCGAAGCCTTCCGCGCAGCGCGCGAGCCAGTCCGTCGCGGGGACGAAGTCGTCATCCAGGAACACCACGATGTCGCTCGCTTGCAGCACGCGTTCCAGCCCGCGATTGCGTTGCGCGGGGAGGCCCGCGGGCCCGAACAGGTACTCGATGGGCAACGTCGTGACGAACGGTGTTTCCACGTCGTCCTGCGAGGTTGCCGAGACCACCACGAGGTCCGGTGCGCGTGTCTGCGTCTCGAGCAGCCGTAGCACGTGCGAGAGGGCTTCCCGACGTCCCTTGGTGGCGATGATGACGGCGATGCGGTGCGCGTGTGCCGCGCCTGGTGTCCGATGCGGATTCACGTTTTCTCCCTGGGTTCTTCCTGTTGTTGGGGTAGTCATGCCAACTATGAGAACAGTGGTTCTCCGGCATCGGTCTGTTTGACCACCTACCCGGATGGTGACAGAGTGCGGCTTCACTCCACAGGCGTGTTTTGTGCGGAAGCGCACGGATGAAGGCACCATCGGACTCGCAAGATGAGGCGATGATCCGGTGCGGCATGCACCGATGGCTGGAGCGTTTCGATGAGCTGGACCCGCCGCGCCTGGCTGCGCAGCATTTCTGTCACTGCCCTTGCCGTCGCCTCGCGCGACCTCGCGGCGCATATTGGTACGGGGCCTGTCGATCCACTGGTGCCGGCACCCGATATCTGGGTGCTCGACGCGACCGGTCAGCGCCGCCGCCTGCCCGAACTGCTTCTCGGCAAGGCCACTGCGGTGCAAACCATGTTCACGGGATGCAGTTCGGTGTGCCCGCTGCAGGGCGCGATGTTCGGCGCCGTGCAGGAGGGCCTGGCACGCAGCAGCGGACGCCGCCCGAAACGCCTGCTATCCCTCAGTATCGATCCCCTCGGCGATACCCCCCAGTCGATGCAGGCGTGGCTCCGCCAGATGAATGCGGGGCCATCGTGGGCGGGCGTGATTCCCGTCGGCGACGCGCGCGACCTCCGGAGCGCACTGGCCGGCCGCCCGCCCGACGCGAACCTCGATCGCCATACCACACAGGTCTACTTTTTCAACGCGGCGGCGCAGCTGTGCTGGCGTAGTCCGTCGCTGCCCGAGCCCGGGGACATCGTGACCGTCCTCGACCATCTGGCAAACACATAACGGCACACGCGGACACCAAGACCATAACGTTTGAACCGGTTCACTTCAGGGGACCTAACATGAATCTCTACTCTCGCAACTGGTCGCCCCTTGCATGGCTTCCGAGGTGGATCGGCGCGTGCCTGCTGCCGCTGCTGCTCCTGTGCAGCGCGCCCGCGCAGGCGCAGTCGGCGCCCGTTCCCATCAAGCTGAGCGGCACCAATTTCTGTCTGGATATTTCGGGTGGCGTCGTCGACAACGATGCGCCGGCCATCATCTGGACCTGTCATGGCGATGCCAACCAGCAGTGGATCCTGACTGCGTTCGGCAGCCAGTACCAGCTTGCCGCGTCGCACAGCAACAAGTGCCTGGATATCCAGTACGCGAGCACCGCGAACAATGCGCCGGCCCTGCAGTGGACCTGCAGCGGCACGACCAACCAGCGCTACACGCTGAAGGCCCAGAACGGCGGCTACGCGATCGTGGCCGTTCATAGCGGCAAATGTCTCGCGCCGAATTCGACTGCGGCCGATGGACAGGCCGTCGTGCAGAAGACCTGTACGGGCGCGGTGGCGCAGACGTGGAACATCACGATCCAGCAGGTCACGGTGCTGCCGTCGAAGTGGTCGGCGCCGATCACCCTGCCGCTGGTACCGGCGGCCGCGGCGAACCTGCCCAACGGCCGTATCCTCGTGTGGTCGGCCTACGATCGCTTCAACTTCGGTGGCGATAACGGGCAAACCTACACCGCCATCTTCAACCCGGCCAACAACACGTCCACCGAGAAGCTCGTGACGAACACCCAGCACGACATGTTCTGCCCGGGTACGGCCAATCTTCCGGACGGCCGGATCCTTGTCAATGGCGGCAGCAGCGACTCCAAGACCAGTATCTACAACCCCAGCACCAATGCATGGACGGCTGCGGCGGCGATGGTCAAGGGGCGCGGCTATCAGGGTGCTGTCACGCTGAGCAACGGCGGCGTGTTCACGATCGGCGGTTCCTGGAGCGGCAATATCGGGGACAAGGACGGCGAGACCTGGCAATCGGCCACCGGATGGAAGCTGAACAGCGCCGTGTGGGACGACTACATCCTGACTGGCGATGCGGGCGGCATCTATCGCTCCGACAACCATGCCTGGCTGTTCGCGGTGTCCAACGGCCGCGTGTTCCATGCGGGCCCGAGCAAGCAGATGAACTGGATCGACACCGCGGGCAACGGCGGCGTGACACCCGCAGGCACGCGGGCGGCGGACGGCGATGCGATGAACGGCAACGCCGTGCTCTACGACATCGGCAGGATCTTCACGGTCGGGGGCGCACCCGATTACGAGAACTCCAACGCGACCGCGAACGCGCATGTCATCGACATCCGTACCACGACGCCCACGGTGCGCAAGGTGGCCTCGATGTCGTATGCACGGGCGTTCCACAACAGCGTGGTGCTGCCGAACGGACAGATCGTAGTGATTGGCGGCCAGGCCTGGCCGGTGACGTTCAGCGACGATGGCGCGGTGCTCGTGGCCGAGATGTGGGATCCGGCCACCGAGAAGTTCTCGCGCCTGGCATCGATGGTCACGCCGCGCACGTATCACAGCGTGGCGCTGCTGCTGCCCGACGGCCGTGTGCTGAGCGGCGGCGGCGGTCTGTGCGGCAACTGCGCGACCAACCATCCGAACGTCGAGATCCTGACGCCGCCGTACCTGCTCAACGCGGATGGCACCGCGGCCACGCGGCCGGCCATCACCAACGCACCGGCCGACGCCTATCTCGGCACCACCATCGCGGTCAACGCTACCGCGAACATGAAGGCATTCTCGCTGGTGCGGATGTCCTCGGTCACGCACTCGGTCAACAACGAGCAGCGCCGCATTCCGCTGAACTTCACGGTCGGCACGGGCGGCGAGTACCAGCTGCAGATTCCGGCCGATCCTGGCGTGGCGGTGCCTGGCTATTACATGCTGTTCGCCATGAACGCCGCCGGGGTGCCGAGCGTGTCCGCGATCGTGCGCGTACGTTGATGCGGGCGAGCGCCCGTCTGCGCAGGCTGGCGTGGCTGTTGGCCACCGCCAGCCTGTGGGTACAGGCCCAGGCGGCGACCGACGTCGACCGGGGGCGGCGCATCTTCCAGGGCGAGGCACCGGTCACCGCGCATATGCGCGGTGAAACCCGGCTGCTGCCGGCGGCCGCGGTGCGCTGCATCAACTGCCATGCGGCGGCGGCCGGCGCCGAGCCGCTCGGGCCCCGGCTGACCTCCGACTCCCTGCTCACGCTCACTGCGCGCCGCGGTGGGCCTCCCACCGCTTACGACCGCGACGGCTTCTGCCACGCGCTGGCCAGCAGTATCGATCAGGGCGGGGTGTTGCTGGCGAAGGCGATGCCGCAATACCAGCTCGCGGATGCCGACTGCACCGCGCTCTGGTCGTTCCTGCTGACGCAGTGAATCCACCGATATAAGGACAACCGCATGCGCAGTCTTCGCAGAAGTTTTCTCGCACGGCTCGGCGTGATCGGCGGCACGGGGGCCGCGCTCGCGGCCACCGGCGCATCGCGCAACGTGCTGGCCCGCCCCGCCGACGACGGCGCGGGCGAGCGCGTGGTGTCCGTGGCCGAGTTCCAGGGGCTGGACCCGACTGGACGCTCGCCGTCGGATGGCGCGTTCGCCAGCGCCCTGCGCAACATGGCGACGCAGGTACGCCAGTCGGCCTTCGGCGAGAACCCGAACCTCATCGGCGGCAAGCGCATCGTGTTGCCGCCGGGCACCTATCGTCTGACACGTCCGGGCGCGCTGTTCGATTCGTCATTGCTTTCGGGCCGCACGCAGGGGCTCGTCATCGAAGGCGACGGACCGCCCGGATCGGTCGTGATTCTCTACGACCCGCGCGGAAGCGGTGCGCTGATCCGCAACCAGGACAAGGCGCTGGTCGTCCGTTTCCGCAATCTGCAGTTTCATGGCAAGGCGCCCAACAACGACCTGATCGACAGCGTGAGCGCCGGCGGCGCGCAGGACTATGCGTTCGACGATTGCATCTTCACGGGGGACTGGCGCTATGGCGCGAACCTGACGGGCGAGAACTGCAACAGCGAATGGAAGTTCTGGCGCTGCGCGTGGGCCGGCAACTGGAAATCGTTTCTCTACGTCGGCAAGGACAACACGTCCGACCAGTTCCTCAACTACTGGTTCGATCACTGCAAGTACTGGTCCTCGAGCAACTGGATCGACATGCAGCGCGGCGGCAACGTGAAGCTGACCGACTGCGATGTCAGCGGCTACGAGCCCGCCGGCCAGACGTATCTGTTCAACCTGCGCGGCAACAACCACGCGCTGGGCGTGTGCTCGTTCAAGGCCGAGGGGTTGCGCGTCGAACAGAAGACGAAGAACGCGGCGGTCATCTATTGCGAGTGGGAGCAGGGGAACATCGGGTTCAAGGATTGCGACTTCGGCTCGCAGGCCTACCAGCCCTATGCGGCCGGCACGATCTCCGCGGTGTTTTCTCCCGGGAATACCGCCGGCGCGCAGGTGGTGTTCGACAACTGCGCGATCATGGGCAAGCACCAGTACAACGCGGGGCAGGGGCCGGCCGGCCAGGGCCGGGCGGTGTACCGCAACTGCGACTTCCTGAACTACAAGCATCCGGACGAAGCCGTGATGTTCTCGGAGGCCGGCAATCAGCTGGGCCGGCGCCGCGTGGTGACGATGGAAGGCTGCCGCGGAGACTCCAGCGGTGGCGTGTTCGCCGATGCCGAGATCGGCTGGCATGTGGCGGCCGCTGCCACGGTCAGGACCAAGGTGGTGTCGTTCAAGAACGCGTTCGGCAGGCTGCCCTCGGCGGCCGACGGCGCGCAGACCGTGGTGCTGCCGCTCAACGCGATCGTCACGCGCGTGATCCTCGATGTGCCGCCCGGCGCCGCGACGTCGTCGGGCGCGGGCGTCTATACGATCCAGAGCGGCGAGAGCAAGCCCACGGTGCTCGCCACGCTGCGCATGCAGCAGTTCTCGGCCGGCGGTCTGGCGGACCAGCGCACGGTCTTTCGCTGCACCACGCGGCAGCAGTGCACGCTAAGCCTGGTGGCCGGCGCCGGCACCGATCAGTCGCCCGGGGGCGGTGCGATCGCGCTGGTGGAATATATCGGCTGAGAATATCGGCTGAGAATATCGGCGGAGAAGCGCCCGGAAACGTCAAAGGGGCCGAGCCGCAAGGCTCAGCCCCTTCTTCTTGCGCGCCTTGGTGGTGGCGCTTTGGTGGTGACTTACGCGCGCTTGGCCTGTTCGCTGCCGTAACGGTTCAGGTAGCGGTACTTGCCGAAGCGGTAGTGGGCGCGATACCAGCGCCCTTCCACCTTGAGGCCGTTGAACAGCACGCCCTTGACCTCGCCGCCTGCCTGCTCGATCAGACGCCGCGCCGCGGTCAGTTCGCTTGCCGTGGTCGCATCGGCCCGTGCCACGAGGAATACCGCGCCCGCCTTCGGTGCCAGGATGCTGGCGTCCGACGCGGCCAGTACCGGCGGCGTATCGATCAGCACGAGGTCGTAACGGCCGCGCAGTGTGGACAGCAGGCGGTCCATGCCCGGGCTCTGCAGCAGGTCCGCCGCGAGCGGCGGTACCGAACCGGTGGAGATGAAGTCGACATTCGGTGCGACGCCCTGCTGGATCACCTCGTCGAGGTCCGCGCCGGTGGTCAGCAGTTCGGTCAGGCCCGGCTTGCGCGTCGCATGGAAGCGGCTGTTGAGCTCGCCTCGCCGCAGGTCGCCATCGATCAGCATGACCCTGCGGCCCGACGCCGCGGCGACCACGGCGAAGTTGGCCGAGAGGAACGACTTGCCTGCATCGGGCGCCGGACCCGTGAACAGCACGACGTGGTTGTCCGGCGCGTTGAGCAGCGCGAACTGCAGCGCGGTGCGGAAACTGCGCAGGCTCTCGACCGCGGGATCGTCGGGCTGCTGGATGGCCAGCACATCGTTGGGCGCGGCCTTGGCGCGGGCGAGTCGTGCCTGCTGCGGGCTCATCGGGATGGTCGCGTAGACGGTCAGGCCGCACTGCGATTCGATCTCGTCCGCATCGGTCACACCGCCGTCGAGCATGCGGCGCATGGCGACCATCAGCAGCGCGGCGATGATCGCCAGGGCCGCCGACGTGCCGGCGATCAACATGCGGTTGGGGCGCACGGGCCGGAGCGGGACCTCGGCGGGATCGACGAGGCGCGCCGTGCCGACCTTGCTGGCCTTCACGAGCCGCAGCTGCTGCACGTCGTTGAGCAGCGACTGGTAGAGCTCGGTGCTGACCTTGAGATCGCGCATCAGCCGCAGCACGTTCTGCTCGACTTCAGGCAGGCGCTGGATCTTGCCGCTCACGCCGTTGAGCTGGCCGGTCAGGCCCGCGATCTGGTTGTCGAGGATCTCGATGGTCGGGTGGTTGCCGGTGAAGCGCGCGATCAGTTCCTGCCGCTTCTGACGCAGTTCCTGCAACTTGGTCTGGATTTGCACCGACTGCGCCAGCATCAGCTTCGATTCCTCGCTGAGGTCGATCGTGCCGCGCTGGTTGCGCATCGTGTTGTAGCGGCTCTCTGCCGTTTCCACCTGCTGCTTGAGCTGCGGCAGCTGGCTCTCGAGGAAGGCGACCGACTTCTCGGCCTCCGCGGCCTTGCGGCGCACGTTCTGCTCGACGTACTCGTTGCCGATTTCGTTGAGGATCGCCGCCGTCTTGCCGGGCGAGTAGCCTTCCAGCGCCACGCCGATCACACCGCTCTGCTTGCCGCGCTCGCCGATCATCAGCTGCTCCTGCAACTGCGTGATCGCGGTGGCGCGGGCCACGTGGCGGACCACGAATTGCGCGCCGGGCTGCCCGTCGAGCCGCTCGATCTGCAGCGTGACGTCGCCGCTGGGCATCGCCACCGTCAGCGGCGCGCCCACCGTGCCTTCGGCAGTCTGGTCGCTGCTTGCGAAGCTGAGGCGGTACTTCTTGTTGCCGAGCGCGGTCACCACCATGGCGCGGCCGTCCATTTCGGCAGGCACGTCGAGGCGCGACACCGAGATCGACTCGCCACCCCAGGCATATCCGCCGAAGCCGAACAGGCCGGGCTTGGAGAGCTCGGGGTTATAGCTGGCGATGGCGGCGCCGATCAGCGGCAGATACTTGGGCGTGGCCTCGATGTCGAGGCGCAGCGAATCCACCGCCTTGCCGACCACCATGCGCGAGCGCAGCAGTTCGATCTCGGCCGACGCGGCGGGCTTCACGTCGAACACCGGGGAAATGTTCGCCACCATCTTGCTGGCCGAATTGCCGGGGTTGGTGTCCTCGACCTGCACCAGCATGTCGGCGCGGTACACAGGCCTCGCGAGGAAGGCATAGAGCAGTCCGAGGCCCAGAATCGCCGCGGCAACGACGATGAAGGTCATTCGGTAGCGGATCAACACGTCCAGGTAGGAGGTCATGTCGATCGGCTTGTCGTCCTCTTCCCAAGTTTCGGGCGCCCGATCTCGGAAACTCCTAACGTTGCTCATCATGCCCCTCCGTCGTGATGGGTCGGCTCCGCGGCATGGATTCTTGCCGACCATGATTCAACACCCAGCTTGATCAAGCCAAGTACGATGACGAACATGCTTTGCGATCCACCATAGGGATCGGGCACATCGGTCTCTTCCTTCTCACACAGGCGATACGTCTTGCCGCGTGCATTGGGAAACAGGTCTTCCAGCGCCTCGCGCTGTTCGTTGTCCATCACGAGCACGAGGTCGGCGCGGGCAACGAGCGAGGCATCGATGGCGCGCGTGCGATGGGCGCTGAGGTCCGAGCCCTCGGTGGCCAGCAGGCGCACCGCGCGTGGATCGGCCGGCAGGTCCGGGGGCGGCTCGAGCCCGGCCGAGATCACGCTGCACTCGGGCAGCGCGCGCTGCAGCAGGTCGGCCGCCATCGGGCTGCGGCATCGGTTGCCCAGGCACACGACGAGTACCGTGTGAATGGTGCGCGTCCCGTCCATCGAGTCTCCTCTCACGGACGTGCGATGCTGGCCGTGCCGACGACCGGCTGGATCAGCAGCGTCATCACGCGGCTCCAGCGCACGAGGTCGCGGGCGTCCACGTACACGACGTCCTTCGGTTCGAGTTCGAAGCTCTCCGCGATGGCCAGCGCCACCGGCGAGGTGCCGTCGAGGTGATAGACCTTGGGGTTGCCGTCGCTGGCCTTGCGAATCACGAAGATCTGCTCGGCATTGGCGGAGGATGGGTTCACACCGCCCGCGTCGCCGAGCGCCTCGTTCAGCGTCATGCGTCCGTTGCGCATCAGGAGCGAAGAGGGCTTGACCACTTCCCCGGTCACGAAGATCTTGCTGTCCTCGCGCTGCTCCACGCGCACGATATCTCCCGAGCGCAGCAGGATGCGCGAGGGATCGGTCCCCTTGGCGAGCAGCGCCGGAATGTTGACGTACCAGCTGCGCTCGCCGCGCGTCACGCGCACGCGGCTGTTGTCACCGGTCAGGTTCAGCACGCCGCCCGCGCGGTTGAGCGCTTCCACCAGCGTCATCGGCGCATCGTCGATGGCGAGCATGCCGGGGGTCTTGACTTCACCATCGACATACACGCGCTGGCTGCGGAACCCGAGCACCCGCACGGTCATCTGCGGGTCGCGCACCACGCGCGAGAGAATGCGCGCCATTTCGTCGCGCACCTCGTTGGCGGTCTTGCCCGACACCTTCATGACGCCCGCGTACGGAAACTGGATGTCGCCGGCCGGGCTCACCACGTAGCCGGGCATGTTCGAGCCGCCGCTCGACGTCGGGATCTCGAACGCGGCGCCGATGCTGTAGGTCTGCGTCGGAAACACGAGCTCGGGGTGGTCCCACACGACCACCGAGATGATGTCGCCGGGACCGATGCGATAGGGCTCGGGTTTGGCGTACAGCTCTTCCACGCCATCGTTCGTGGGCTTGGACTTGGCGCGCTGTTCACGCACGAGGTCCAGCGTGATCGGCGTGACATCGGGTACGGCATCCGGGCTGACCGCGGAGACGGGCGCCTTGGGGCTGAACTGCATCCCCGGCGCGGTGGAACAGCCGGCCATCACGATGGCGGCGCCGAGCATGGCCGCAATGGCGCCCAGCCGGGTGGTAATCGGGTATTCGATATGGCTCACGGCACTCTCCCCAGTCTCTCGATCGGCCATGGCCTGGAACGTCAGCCATGGTCCGGTTGATGGGATGCTAGGAGCACGTCATGCCACTATCGGTGCGCTCTCGCACATTGATCCCGGACCCCACCATGGCAACGTGGCACAGCGCACCGAGGCCTGCGGACGCGCCGCATAACGTGGCGCACACGGCCCATGCGCGTCGCATGGGCGGCATGCATGGCAAGGGAAAGCGAAAGGGGAAAACGGATGAAAGGCGTGATCATCAATGCCGACGATTTCGGCTACGACGACGATACATTCCGCGCGACGGTGGCCTGCTTCGATGCGGGGCTGCTGACGAGCGCGACGATCCTGGCGGGGCGGCCCGCCACGGCCGAGGCCTGCGCCTATGCGCGCGAGCATCGGGATCGCTTCTCGTTCGGGCTGCACTTCAATATCGTCGAGGGCTGGCGGCCCAAGAGCGCGGCCAGCACGCTGTGCCGCAAGGATGGCTCGCTGTTTCCCGCGCGGGTGCAGCGCGCCCGCGCCATGGCAGGTCTGATCGATGCGGCCGATATCCGCCGCGAATTCCGCCTGCAGCTCGACGAGTTGCGCGACAACGGCGTTTCCGTCACGCATGTGGACGGGCACGGGCATATGCACAAGTACCCGGCGATCATGCGCGTGCTGCGCGACGAAATGCTGCGCGCCGGCATTACGCGCGTGCGCCGTCCGCAGAACTGGTATCCGACCGCGCACAACGTCCGCGGCACGCTCAACGCGATGCTGCTGCGCAACTTCGGCGGCCTGCGCTATACGGACTACTACCTCGGGGTGGATGCGCTGGAGTCGGACTGGGCGGCGCAGGTGCCCGCGGTCCTGGCCGAAGGCGTCACCGAGATGTCGGTGCATCCGGGCTTCTCGGAAGACTGGCGCAAGCAGGAAGGCGCGCCGCTGATGGCGCCGGCGGCGCTGGCCCAGACGCTGAAGCAGGCCGGCGCCGTGCTGATGCGCTATCACGACATCTGAGCGGCGCCTCAGGGGCGGCGGCTGATCATTGCCACGGCATTGCTCAGCGTCGCTTCCGCGCGGATCCGGTCCGCATGAAAATGCGCCACGCGCCGGGCACGCAAGTCTTCTGCATCCCTTTCTGCATTCCCATCCGTCCTCGCACCGCCTGCGCGCTCGAGCATCAGGCGGTGCAGATAGGGCACCGCGGCCTCGGCGAAGTCCGCGTCGGCCGGTACCAGCAGGCCGCTGCATTCGTCGATCATGGCGCCGATGCAGCCTCGCGCATAGGCGACCACCGAGGCACCATGGCTGCGCGCTTCGAGCACCACCAGAGGCTCGGCTTCGTTGTGGTAGGTGGTCGGAAACAGCAGCACGTCGATGCTGCGGAAGAAGTCCTGCTTCTGCGCGCCGTGGGCGGGACCGAGGTAGCGCACGCAGGGCGTGCGCGCGAGTTCCGCGTCGAAGCGTTCGCGAATGGCGGCCTCTACCGGGCCCGCGATGCGGGCGCAGACGGGAATGTTCATCTCCTGCGCGAGCCGGACCACCTCGAAGAACGTGAAGATGCCCTTCGCCGCGGTGATGTTCGACAGGAATCCCACATGGATGGCGTCGTCTTCCGTCTGGCGCCCGGCGCCCTGCGGCGCCGGCTCGGCGAGCTCGATCAATCCCAGGTTGGACAAGACCTGCACGCGTTCCGGCGGCAGGTCGTAGATGCGCGCCAGCTCGGTGCGCATCATGTCGCAGAGCACGAGATGCCGGCCACGCGGCGCGCAGCGGATGGCCAGCCGCGTGTACCAGGTGGGCTGATTGATATACGCGAAGCTGTGATGGTGGAAATAGATCTCCATGCCGAACAACTGTGCCAGTGCGATGAAGGGCACATCCATCAGTTGTCCGAATCCGCCGGAGAATCCGAGATACAGCGTATGCGGGCGTGCGGCCACGCAGGTGCCGAACATGCGCGCGAACTGGCGCAGGCGATTCCCCAGCGTGCCGATGCCCGCCATCGCGCCGCGGCCGCGCCGGGCCACGTCGAGAACGACCACCGGCCCGCGTTCGCGAATGCGTTCGAGCATGCGCTGGCATGCCGCGGAAAAGCCGTTGTTCGCCAGCCCAAGATGGCCGAGGAAGATCACCGGCCGCGCCAGGTCCGCGGGCGTCGCCGCGTGCCGCGCCTGCGGCGACGGGCCTTCGGCCGCCGGCTCGGTGCGCTGCTTGGCAATGGGCGTGGTCATGTGCGGTTCTCCTCGATGATCTTCACGCAGCCGTCCATAATGGAGCGGCCGGCACAGGCAGGGGTGTATTGGCTGGCCAGCTGCAGGCAGTTGCGCATGGCCAGCTCCACCTCGCCGAAACTTTCGACGGCACGGTCCAGCGTGCCGGCCAGCGCGTCCACGTTGCCCGTGGCGAACACGTGCCCGGTCACACCTTCATGCACGAGCTCGGGTACACAGCCGCAGCAGTCGCTGACGACCACGGGGCAGCCGTAGCTCAGCGCCTCGTTGACGACGAGGCCCCAGGCTTCGGTATGGCTGGGCAACACGAGGCAGGTGGCCTGCGAATACTGGTCGGCCAGTTGTTCGATATCCAGCGCGCCGAGAAATTCGGTGGCGCCGTCGATGCCGAGCGACGTGGCGAGCTCCCGCAATCCGTCGCCTTCGACGACGGGGCCGGCCAGCACCAGCGTCGCCGCGGGATGCTGCTTGCGCACCCGCGCAAACGCGCGCAGCAGGTCCGCGATGCCCTTGTTGCGGCACACGAGGCCGGCGAACAGGAAGCGCGGCGCGTCGGCGCGCGGCGCATTGGCCAGGCGCTGCCACGCGGCCTGCTCGGGGCTGTACGCATGGGGCAGGGCCGCGGCCTGGCAGCGGTCGATGATCCTGGCCGGATCGGCCCCCATCGCGATCACGTATTCCGCGGAGCGCTGGCCGTAGACGAAGATGCCGTCGCAGCGGCGGAAGAAGAAGCGCTTGAGTTGCCGCTTGAGCGGGCGGTCGGGCTGGTCGCGCATGGTCGAGTCGCAGAACACGCCGCGGCGCTTGCCGCGCACCATGCAGGCCAGCAGCATCGCCCAGTACTCCACACGGTGATAGCCGGGCAGGACCACCAGTTCGCTTTGCGAGCGCCACACTTCGCTGATCAGGCGAAGCGCGACGCGCCACTGCGGCACGCGGTCATAGGGTTCGTCGAAGAGGATCCGATACGGATACCGGTGATAGCTGGTATCCACGCTGCTGTAAGCCGAGCGTCCGTAGCCGGTGGGGGCGATATGGGAAAACCTGACTTCGCGCCCGATGGCGCGCGCGCGAGAGAACGCCTCGCTGAACACTGCGCCCTTGTACTTCGGCCATAGCATGTTGTGATAGATATCGATCATCATGAGGTCCCCTCTCCCCTCCCAGCTCTCGCATGGCTCGCCCTCGCTGCTGTGCTGGCTGACGTGCTAGTTACCGTGCTAGTTGACGTGCAAGTCTTCGTGGATCCGCGCGGCAGCGCGTCGCGTCCGGGCCCGCGCTGCCGCGGGCCCCGTCGCGTTTTCCGATTCGGCCGACGTGTCCGCGCGCGGGCGCAGCGGCCGGCAGGGGCTGCCCATGCAGACCATGCCGGCAGGCATGTCGCGGAACACCGCGCTGCAGGCGCCGATCACGGCGCCATGTCCGATCGTGACACCGGGCGCGATAAAGGTATGGCTCGCGACCCACGCCTCGTCGGCGATCCGGATGGGCTTGCCCCGAATCGGAAAATCGCTGCGCTGATAGTCGTGGTCGCCCGCGCACAGGTAGCTGTGCTGCGAGACCACCGCGTGATTGCCGATCTCGATCTCGGCCAGGCTGTACAGCTCCACGTCGTCGCCGATCCATGCGTAGTCCCCGATCGAGACTTTCCACGGATAGGTCACCTTGACGCTGGGCCGGATCAGCACGTCGCGTCCGACGCGCGCGCCGAAGCAGCGCAGCAGCCATCGGCGCCAGCCGTTGGCGAAACGTGGAGAGCGATGGAACAGCAGGCTCTGCACGCACCACCACAACTGCACCACCACCACGGAGCGTCCACGGAAGCCCGGCGGCATCCTGAACGACGACAGATCCTGAATCATGTTGTGGGGTCCTTCTTCCGGTTCCGCGCCACCGGCGCCCATATGCGTACCATCGTGACGCGGCACCGGGGGCGGGACCGTTCGCCAGCCCACAAACCAGCGCATGGGCTACTTGCCGGCATAGTCGACATCGGCTTGCTTCCCGTGCGCGGGCGGCGCGCACAGGCGAACCAGCGCTTCCTCGAACTTCAGCAGCACCGCATCGCGGTCGAGATGTTGCTCGGCCCAGACACGGCCGGCTCGCCCCAGCGCGAGGCGGTGCGAGGGCGCGTCCGCCAGCGCCGCGATGGCATCGGCCATGGCCGCGGCGTCGCCGGGTTCGACCAGCACGCCGCAGCCGGTGACCAGCTTGCCGAGCTCGGTGGTCCCCTCCGCCGTGGCCACCACCGGCTTCCCGCTGGCCAGCATCGCGGCGAGCTTCGATGGGAGCACGAGGTCCGCGGCGCCGGCGCGCTGCGGCATCAGGTGGATATCGGCCGTGGCCAGCAGCGACGGAAAATCGCTGGCCGGCTGCAGCGGCAGGCAGTGCACGCGCTCCAGGCCCGCGCAGGCCGCGTGCAGCGCGGGCGCGCCGGCACCGGTCCCGCAGAAGATGAAGTGCAGGTCGGTACGGTCTTGCAGCCGCCCCGCGACGTCCGCCAGAATCTCGATGCCCTGCTTGGCACCGATCGTGCCCGAGTAAAGGGCGACCACCGCATCGGCGGGAATCCCGAGCCGCGCGCGGAAGTCCACGCCCGCATGCCGCGTCAGCGCGCCGAGGTCCGTCCAGTTCGGCAGCAGCGACAGCCGTTCGTCGTGGGTACCCTTGCGGCGCGCGAGCGCGACCATCGCGTTCGAGATCGACGAGACATGATCGAACCGCCGCAGCAGCCAGCGTTCGAATGACTCCGCCAGGCGGCGCAGGGTCCGGCCCTTGAGCAGGCCGAGCTCGAACGCGGCGTCCACCTCATAGTCCTGGATATGCAGCCATGCCCGGGCACCTGTCAGGCGCGCGAGCGCCAGCGCGGCGGGGCTGCAGAACAGCGGCGGCTCGACCACGAACACCACGTCGGGGCGCCAGCCCAGTTGCGTGGCGAGGCTCGCGATGCTCGAGACCGCGAACGACGCGAGATGCAGCACGCGCTTCAGACCCGACGGCCGCGCCGGAATCCACAGTGGCGCGCGCAGGACCGTCACGCCATTGAGTACCTCGCGGCGGTAACGGCCGGCGCGATAGCCCTCGCCAACCTGCCAGGCCGGATAGTAGGGCGGTGCCGTGACCACGCGTACTTCGTGCCCGCGCGCGGCGAGCCACTCCGCCTGCTCGGCCATGTACTTGCCGATGCCGGTCAGCTCCGGTGCGTAGTTGAGGCAGTAAAGCAGGATCTTCATGTGTGGGCTCGGCTCGACGGTTATCCAGCGATGGAGTCTATGCGGCACTGTGGCGGGTGAATGTTCGACCCCCCACGGAGCCGGCGTGGGCAAGCGAACAGAATCGCGGCGGCGCGCGGGGCTATGCTGCATTGCGGCAGTCCGTCCCATCCGGACCCTGCCAAATCCGCCAGACCAGCCGCCAAACCAGCCGCCAGGCGAGCCACCAGAGCGGCCAAACCGATACCAACAAGGGAGCTTGCGTGAAGATCTTGAACGGTGAAATGCCGTCGGGTGAGCCCGATGCGATGTCCGGAGCGCCCGCACCCGCCGAGGCGCCTGGAGCCGTGAAGCGGGCCAGCGAGGGCGCGCGCGCGCTGCGGCTGGCCGTGGCGAGCTCCATGGTGTCCAAGGTGTGCAGCGTCACGCTGCAGCTCGTCAGCATCCCGTTGTTTGCGAAGGTCCTCGACGTCGCCGATTTCAGCGCGCTGATGGTCTACAACGGCATCTCCGCATGGCTCGCGCTGGTGGCCATCGGCATCTGGCCCACCATCACCGCGATTGCGGCCGACGATCGCAAGCAGGCCATGCTCGCCGGTGTGGTGACCGTGTCCACCGCGGCGCTGTCGTCGCTGTTCATCGCGTTGATCGCCGCGGCGCTGCTGCTCAGGCCGTGGCTCGAGACCAGCGGCATCAACCTGTTCTCCGCGGGGCATTTCGATCTGTTCATCGCGGCCCTGGCGTGCTTTGCCACGCTGACGGTCCTGTCGATCGGCGAGGCCGTCAACCAGGGGCAGCACCGCCAGCACGTCAACAACCTCATCACCGCCGGTGGCAGCGTGCTCAACGTGATCTGCATCGTGCTGATCGCGTTCGTGGCACCGACGCACGCGGCGGACGTGACGTTCCTGTTCGTGGCCAGCCAGCTCGGCTTCGTGCTCGTGCGCGTGATCAACATGGGCGCCGTGCTGATGCGGGTCGGACGGCCGCGGCAATGGCCGGGCAAGGCGTTCGCGCTGGACCTTGCGCGCAACACGCGGTCGCTCGTGCAGGCCCAGCTTGCGCTCGCATTCATCCAGCAGGGGACGGTGCTGCTTTGCTACGAGATGGACCGTCCGCGCGACGCGGCGCTGCTGGCGCTGCTCTATCGCGCCAACCTGCTGCTGCACAGCCTCGTGTACATGATCAACCAGCCGCTCTGGCCGATCATCCACCGGCATATGCTGGCCGGCGACTGGGAATGGGTGTCTCGGACCTATCGCAAGCTTGGCGCGGTGTATGTCGCATACGGCCTGCTCGCCGTGGCCGCCGCGCCGCTGGTAGGGAGCGCGGCGGTGTCATTGTGGACGTCGGGTGAATTCGTGATCCCGGCAAGCCAGGCCACGCTGTGCGCGGCCTACTTCGCGGTGCTGGTGGCCTCCGCCGCGAGCACGCCCGTGCTGATGGGCGCGCAGGCGTTCAGCAGCCTCGGCAATATCGGCACGATGGAACTGGTGGCGGCTTCGGTGTTGTGCGGGGCGCTGTATCTGGCCGATGCGGTGACCTTCCCCAATGTCGTGATCGCACTGCTGGTGGCAAACGGGGTGACGGCGCTCTGGATGATGCCGGCCCGCGCGCTCGGTCTGCTCAGGCGCGCAGGATGATGTCAACCCGCGCGCCAGGGCCGCTCAGGCGCGGCGCGGCGGGCCAGCAGGCCGGGCGGGGTTGCCGAGGATATGGAGCGGTGCACCGGCCGGCACGGTGGGCGCGGCGCGCCGCACGCGCCGCCGGCGGCGCGTCACGAACCAGCTGATCGTCATGAACGCCATCGCGGCGCCGCTACCGTAGGCCACCGCAACCATCAGCGCGCCACGCAGCACGAAGATCAGATAGATCGAGAAATAGATGCCAGCGGGTTTGCCGACCGGTCCGCCCGCGTGGACCAGGCGGTCCAGAAAGCGCGTGACCAGCGCCAGCACCACCGCGACCAGCACCACGCCGAAGACCGAGAAGTCGATGTAACCCTCGGCGATCAGCGGCGACGACAGGTTGTCGAAGTCGAGCTTGTAATAGGCCATGAGGAACTGGCCGATATCGATGCCGGTCGCGTGCGGCTTGGTTTCCCACAGCGTATGCGGGACGAAGAAGAGCAGGCTGCCGAGAATCTGCTCGCCATAGCGCGCGCCGTCACGGTTCACCATCTCCAGCACGGTGTGGATGTTCGACCAGGCATCGTAGTGCAGATCCAGGAAGTGCGAGAAATACATCCACGGGTCGAGGATCTCCGCGATATCCCAGGCATCCGGATTGACGTGCGTGAAGATCGAGGCGAGCGGAAAGAACACGCCCGTAAGCAGCAGCAGCGTGGTGACCTGGCGCCGCGGCGTGCGCGAGAACCACGGCAACAGCAGGAGCAGCAGGCTCAGATACACGGGGCCGATCGCGTTGCGCTTCTCGATCAGCGGATTCTGCGCCATCAGCACGCAACCGAACAGCAGTACCGCGAGCATCAGCCAGAAGGGCTGGCGCAGCAGCTTGCGGCCCTTCACGTTGATCAGCATCAGCAGGGCCGGAATGGGCAGGAAGCAGAAGTACTTCTGTTGCAGCAGGTACTGCGGCGTGGCATCGACCAGTTCCTCCGCCGCGCGCAGGTCGATCGATTGCAGCGACAGCAGCGCGGCCGCCGCGGCAACGCCGCCCAGCACCAGCGCCTTGGGCACCGTCAGGCGCAGCACGCGCTCGCCGCCGGGCGGGGGAAGCTCGCGGCCGCCGTGCCGGGCACGGTAAAGGGAGGCGCGGCGCAGCGCGGCCTGGCGCGTGCCCACGTACACCATGATGAACAGCGTGCAAAGCAGGTTCGTGCCGATCGCGTACCCTTCCACGATCAGCGCCGTGTTCACCATCTGCAGATCGTAGTAGACCCGCTGCACGGCGGGCGCCACCACGAGGAAGAGCATCTCGAAGAGCAGCACCGAGGCATCGGCCAGCGACGATTCGCGTTCCCGCGTATGCAGGCACCAGTGGATGATCACGGTGGTGGTGAGCAACAGCGTCGACATCAGCAGCATCGGCGACTCGATGCTCGAGATCGCATGGCAGTAGCCCACCATCAGAAGCAGCGCCGCGGCCAACACCATGTCCCAAACAAAGCTGGACGACAGACGCATGGCAGTCTCCTACACCGAGTTTTCCAGTGCGGTAGTGATTTCAAGAGGGGCCGCCAGGCGGCCGGAGTCCAGCGCGTCGCGGTAGGCCAGGTGCAGGCCGGCCTCGAGGCCGATCAGCGGGGCCCAGCCCGTGGCAGCGATGGCGCCGCAGTCGAGCAGCTTGCGGGGCGTCCCGTCGGGGCGCGTGGCATCGAACACGATCTCGCCGCGATAGCCGATCACCTTTCCGATCAGCAGCGCCAGTTCGCGAATCGACACCTCGGTGCCGGTCCCGATATTGAAGAAGCCCGCCGGCGCGCTATGCGTGCGGTAGTCGTCCGGAGACAGCGCCATGACGTGGACGCACGCGCGTGCGAGATCGTCGGCATACAGGAACTCGCGCATCGGCGTGCCCGAGCCCCAGATGGCCACGGTGGGCGCATCGTGCTCGCGCGCTTCGTGAAAGCGGCGAATCAATGCCGGAATGACGTGGCTGTTCTCGGGGTGATAGTTGTCGCCGGGACCGTAGAGGTTCGTCGGCATGACGCTGCGATAGTCCACGCCGTACTGGCGGTTGTAGCTCTCGCACAGCTTCATCCCGGCAATCTTGGCGAGCGCGTAGGCCGCGTTGGTGGACTCGAGCTCGCCGGTCAGCAGCGCGCTCTCGCGCATCGGCTGGGGCGCGAGCCGCGGATAGATGCAGCTGGAGCCGAGAAACAGCAGGCGCGTCACGCCGTGGCGCCAGGCCTCGTGAATGACGTTGTTCGCGATGGCGAGGTTCTGCTGGATGAACTCGGCCGGATAGGTATCGTTGGCGTGGATGCCGCCCACGCGCGCTGCCGCCAGATAGACCTCGTCGATCGGCTCGGCGGCGAAGAACGCGCGGACCTGTTGCTGGTCGGTCAGATCGAGTTCGGCATGGGTGCGGCACACGAGCTCGACGTCGGCGCGATGCGATAGTGCGCGCGCAATGGCGGCGCCGACCATGCCGCGATGGCCGGCCACGAAGACACGTTTTTTGCGCTCACTCATGATGGTCATAGGTCCGGAAGCCGGCCATCTTGACCAGCGCGTCGCGACGCGCCGACACGAAGTCGGCCTCGATCATCTCGCGCACGAGTTCGGCGAACGTGGTGCGCGGCGTCCAGCCCAGGCGCTCGCGCGCGCGCGTCGGATCGCCCAGCAATGTTTCCACTTCGGTGGGGCGGAAGTAGCGCGGGTCCACGCGAACGATGACGTCGCCAACCTTGCAGGTGGACGAGAGCCGCCGATCGGGATCGTCGATCGCCGCGATGACGCCGACCTCATCGACTCCGGTGCCTTCGAACGCCACCGTGATGCCGAGGTAGCGCGCGGCGGATTCCACGAACTCGCGCACGCTGTGCTGCTCGCCGGTGGCGATGACGAAGTCCTCGGCCTGTTCCTGCTGCAGCATCAGCCACTGCATTTCCACGTAGTCGCGGGCATGTCCCCAGTCGCGCAGTGCGGAGAGATTCCCCAGATGCAGCGTGTCCTGCAGCCCCAGTGCGATGCGCGCCAGCGCGCGCGTGATCTTGCGCGTCACGAAGGTCTCGCCGCGCACTGGGCTTTCATGGTTGAACAGAATGCCGTTGCACGCGTACATCCCGTACGCTTCGCGGTAGTTCACGGTAATCCAGTACGCATACAGCTTGGCCGCCGCGTACGGACTGCGCGGGTAGAACGGGGTGGTTTCCTTCTGCGGAATTTCCTGCACCAGGCCATACAGTTCCGACGTCGACGCCTGATAGAACCGCGCGCGCTTCTCCATGCCGAGAATGCGCATGGCTTCGAGCAGGCGGAGCGTACCCACGGCATCGGTGTTGGCCGTGTACTCGGGCTCTTCGAACGACACCTGCACGTGGCTCTGCGCCGCGAGGTTGTAGATCTCGTCGGGCTGGGCCTGCTGGACCACGCGCACGAGGCTGGCGGTGTCCGTCATGTCGCCATGATGCAGGATCAGCCGACGGTCTTCCGCCTGCGGGTCCTGATACAGATGGTCGATACGGTCGGTATTGAACAGCGAGCTGCGGCGCTTGATGCCGTGCACCTCGTATCCCTTCTGCAGCAGGAGCTCGGTCAGGTACGAACCGTCCTGCCCCGTGATGCCGGTAATCAGCGCACGCCGGCGAGCGCCGCGTGCCGGCGTGGCGGATGCACGCTCCGAAGCATCGTCCGAAGTGCGGAGGCCAAGGTTATCCAGCTCGTTTGCGCCCATGACAGTCCCATGTGAATTACGGATGCGACGACTGTAGGGTCGATGGCCGCGGCGGTACTGTCTGCTAGCCCACACAGTGCACTGGCGGTGCGAGGGCAGTGAAAGCGCGGCCCGAAAATGCACACGGGCGCGGGGGGGGGGGGGGGGGGGGGGGGGGGGGGGGGGGGGGCGGGGGGGGGGGGGGGGGGGGGGGGGGGGGGGGGGGGGGGGGGTGGGGGGGGGGGGGGGGGGGGGGGGGGGGGGGGGGGGCGGGGGGG